>JAGWHU010000002.1 GCA_028866575.1 Candidatus Micrarchaeota archaeon
CAGGCCTGCGTTTGCCCTTCCATGCTGCCGTATGAGACACTTTGGCCACAGTTGCCCCAGTTGTCAAAAAGATAACCGCTGCTTGCGGCTGTGTTTCCTGTTTGTATTTCCATACCCACATAGACAGTATTAAGCGATGTAATTTTTACGTCAGATATGAATGGAGGTGTGAATCCGTTGTTGGTTATTATGCCGCCATAACCTCCTGAGGAGTATGTTATTCCGTTGTTCTGGGACAGCGATGCCGGTGTTATCTGGTTGTATGCTGCGCTGATTGATGTCCCTTCGAAGTTGTCGTAAAACGTCGTGAAGACGTTCGCACCGTTGTCGTATTGGGCGTATGTCGATGAGAGTTGTGGTGCCTCTCCAGTCATCGTGTTGCTGAAGAGGTTTGTTCCAATCTGCGCGAAACCCATAAAAATTGTTACGTTTGTATGCGCTTGTATTCCTGTCTGGTCACTTCCTATTCCGAGTATCGAGTTTGTCAACTTTACCCAGTAGATCGTTCCTGTTGATGTGTTGGTGTTGTTGCTTTCGAGCCACGATGGGATTACGGCGCCTGTCATGTTGAAGAATTCGACGTTGTCTAAGTTTCCTGATTCTATAGAAGTATAATTCATGCTGTTTACTGTTATCATTTCCTGGAATGGCGACTGTGTTGCTGATCCCTGTGCGTTGTTTATCGTTATTGGAATGTATGTCACGATTCCCGAAGGCGTAATCACGTTGCTGATCATTATTGTCTCTGTTTTTATTGAGTTTACTTTTACGGATTTGCTGTCGGTGACGGTTAGATTGACCTGTATCGTGTTGCCGTCCATCTGGGCGTTTGTCTTGAACGTGAACGTGTTGGTTGTTGAAGATACTCCGGTGTACAGTGCGTTTGCGATTGTTGTGCCTGTTATTGTGTTAACCGCGATCCAGTTGTAGGTGTATGGAGGGGATAATGCCCTCATTGATGAGGTAAATGAAAGTATGGTGTTTGCGTTGCCGTATATTACCTGATGGCCCGTCGGAGTTATTGTTGGCATTACTGGCGTGTTCGTTGTACCGAATGTAACTGATGGCATTATGGCATTTGGAGGGAATGCCCTGATCCTTAGCCACTGAACTGATAATATTCCTGGATTGCTACCGAATGTACCTAATGCAACATATTCTTTCGATGGTAGTGCATAGTTTGTGTTTGTACCATGGTGCGCAGTATAATTATAATACCATGTTTGAGAAGAAGATGAATTCCAAGTGCCACCCATTACACCGTAACCAATTATAAGATGAGGTGCATTGTTGCAGTTAAGGGATGACATAGAACCTATATCTACACTACAACCATGACCGGAAAATTGATACCCACCATTTGAGATTGTGTTGCCGCTCTGTATTTCCATACCCGCAACCCCAGATGTACCAGTTACGTAGGAATCCGTGATAAACGGCGGTATAAATCCATTGTTTGTTATTATACCTGTCTCGACGTATCCGCCGTTTGTAGACAGTATAAAGCCATTGTTTTGAGAAATGTGTGAAGATGCTATTATGTTGTATGTTGAACTGCTTACAGTATTACCAGCAAAATCGTCGTAGAATGTGGTAAATACATTTGCACCTGTGTCATATTGCGCGTATGTCGATGAGAGTTGTGGTGCCTCTCCAGTCATCGTGTTGCTGAAGAGGTTCGTTGTAAGCGAGGCAAACCCCATATACACTGTTGCATTCCCATTTGGTAGTATGCTATTCATATCGCTGCTTCGTCCTAGTATGGAATTGGTAAGCTTAAGCCAGTAGATTGTTCCTGTGGATGTGTTGGTGTTGTTGCTTTCCAGCCATGAGGGTATTATGCTGCCTGACTGGTTGAAGAATTCGATGTTCTGCAGGTTCTTTGATTCTACCGATGTGTAATTCGAGCTATTGAACACTATCATCTGCTGGAATGGCGATGGGACATTGCCATTTTGAGCGTTGTTTATTGTTATCGGTATGTAAGACACGATGTTTTGTGGAGTAGAGTATATTGTTACTGTTGCGCTTTTCACGGAATTTGCAGTTACCAGATTGGCATCGGTCACTATGACATTGACCTGTATCGTGTTGCCAATTGTCTGTGTGTTCGGGGTAAATGCGAATGAATCAGACATTGTTATTACGTTTGTGTAAAGCTGGTTTGCTATTATTGCACCCGTGACTGAATTCGTTACAATCCAGTTGTACGTGTATGGAGGGGTTCCTCCCGAAAAAGATGTTGTTGCGGTGAACGCTTGCCCTCCAAAGACTGCGCCCTCGTTTGCATTAACGCTTATTGTCGGAGTTGAAATTGTATTTGACCCGAAAGCAATAGTAGGCATGATGCCGTTTGGCGGATATGTACGTGTCCTAATCCAATAGTATATCTCATTCATGGTTTCTCCAGTAAACCCATTATCGAATCTGTCCCCGAATCTTATTGGTGCACTAGCGAGATGATTCGTATATGTCACGGTGTAAAGGGTGGAGTAATCAGGATTATCGTAGTTATCCGTTACGGAATATTGATTGTCCTTTATCTGCCATATGAAATAAGCGTGCAATGAATGTCCGGAACCTGAAATTTCTGTGTAACCGCTTGTCGGCTCGTTGTAGTACCATGTGCTGCCCCATGGATTCCCTACAGTACACATGTCAAACGCGTTGCTTGTGCTTGCAAATACCCCGAAACTCTGGCAGTTGCCTGGCCCGGTAATGAAATAGACGAACCCCTCGAGGACTGCTGGCTGGATGAAATTAGATGTACTCAGTATCCTTGTATTCGTATTTAGAAGATAGAAACCATTGTTCACCGCATAGTCAGTACCGCTGGTCCCGCTTGCTGCATTCCAGCTAGAATCTAGCGTATTTCCTGCGAAATTATCGTAGAATGTGAACACGTTTGCGCCGTTGTCGTACTGGGCATAACTAGATGTCAGCTGCGGCGCTTCACCTGTAAGGTAGTTGTTCATTAGGTTGTTAGATGGCGTTGGCACATTCCCTGCAAAGCCGAGATATATTACATTCTCATTTGTCATTCCGGTATTTGCTGAAAGGAAGGTATTGGTAGCAGGAGACCTAAACCAAAATGCAACGCTGTTGGATTCATAGAGCTGGTTCCCTGGCGTCAAAATGTTTGCGGTATTGCCTTCTATCCATGATGGTATTATAGTTCCGTTTGCGTAGAACAATTCCGTGTTGTTGAGGGAATTGGTTTCATACAGCTGGAATTCCAGCGCGTTGATCGTGAACATTATGGGTGTGTTTGGAGCTACAGCTGCATTCTGGTTGTTGGTAAGTATTATTGTGTTATATGTGACTACATTGCTTGGTGTTATTACAGAGTACGCCTTTTGCATCAGCATAATGAGCAAAACTGCAAATGAAAGCCATAATAGCTGTTTAATATTCCTCTTAAAGAAGGTCATCAGCTACAATACGCTGCTAATGTTTAAATTATTTTATGTAAATGGCATTATATACAGTAAAATACCAATTTGCTATCTGTTTAGGTATTTTTGCGTTTTTGCCGCATTTCGCTGCGTTTTGTGATGCTTAATACCCATTTTACCTCTGCTTCTTCCCGTAAAAGAAGTGTATCGGTCTTCCCAACGCCGCTTCAGCGGCTTCCTGGATTGCCTCGCTGTATGTTGGATGCGGGTGTATCGTATCTGCTATGTCCTCGAGGTTGGCGCCCATTTCTATGGCTAATGCCGCCTCGGCTATCATGGAGCTCGCCTCGCTGGAGACTATCTCGATCCCCTTTATGGTATTGGCATCGTCGTACGCTATCTTTGCAAAGCCGTTCGTGGTGTCAAGGGCGATGCTCCTGCCAAGAGCGGTAAGCGGGAATTTCGTTACCTTGATGCCGTTGCCTTCCTCTATAGTTCCTGCAATTGCTATCTCAGGATCCGAGAATATCACGGCAGGCACTACGACGTTGTCATACGATGAATTATTTCCGGATGCGACTTCAGCTGCCACTACCCCCTGGCGCATCGCCTTGTGTGCAAGCATAGGCTCGCCAATCACGTCGCCTACTGCCAGTATGCTCGGCTCCACTGTCCTCATTGCGCTGTCAACCTTTATGAAGCCCTTTCCGTCAAGCTGCACCTTCGTGTTTTCAAGGCCCAGCTCGGAAGTGTACGGCCTGAGCCCTATGGCCACGACTATCACGCTTGCATCTATCCTGCTTTTGTCGCTCAGGGTAACAGAGGTGCTGTCATGTGATACCGGAGTTACGCCGGTGTATATGGAAACTCCCAGGTCCTGCATTCGCTTCTTGACCAGGCCGACCGCGTCCCTGTCGAACCTGGAGAGCACGTCGCTCCTTGCTATTATGCTTACCTTGCTGCCCATCTTCGCGTAAAGGGTGCCTATCTCTACGGCTACGTACCCAGCGCCTATTATCGCCATTGATTTTGGTATATGGTCAAGCAGGAGCGCTTGCTTGTAATCGATTACGTTGTCCCTGAAATCGAATCCCTTCATCTGCGTAGGCTCGGATCCCGTGGCTATTATCGCGTTCCTGAAGTCAAGGGACATGCCGTTGGTGAGTTGCAATGTGTTGTTGGACACGAACGTGGCCGTGCCCTTGAGCACGTCGATCTGATTTGACTTGCAGAGGAATGCAACGCCATCCTCAAGCTTCTTGGACACGGAGATGCGCCACTCAAGCATCTTCTTAGCATCGAGCGTGAGCTTGCCCTCTATCCCGAACTTCTGTGAGTGCTGCGCCTCGTAGAATATGTCTGATATCTTTATCAGCGTCTTCGATGGTATGCACGCATAGTTAAGGCAGTGCCCGCCGAGCTTGTGCTTCTCGACAAGGGCGACGCTCTTTCCAAGCTCAGAAGCCCTTATCGCTGCAACGTAGCCGCCCACTCCTCCCCCTACAATCGCGACATCTACCTGCTCAGGAAGGGATCCCATAACCATTCAATCACGTCAAAGCATCTCAAGCAAGTCCGGGTCCTCGAGGTATTTTATGAGCGCGTTCCCGAACCTAACCGCCTCTGCTCCATCGACAACCCTGTGGTCGAATACAAGGGAGAATGGCATCACCTTGCCGACCTTCACCATGCCTTCATCAACCACCGGCCTGTCGCTCACCTTTGCGATTCCGAGTATCGCAACGTTCGGATAGTTTATTATGGGAACAGCGAGGAATCCGCCGCCAAGGCTCCCTATGTTCGTTATCGTGAACGTGCTGTCCTGCATCTCCTCGATGGTTATCGTCCTCTTCGTTACTTTCTCGTGAAGATCCTGTATCTCCTTTGATATCTGCGCTATCGTCTTCCTGTCAGCTTCCTTTATCACGACAACCTTCAACCCGTCGGGAGCCTCTGCTGCAAGCCCTATGTTGAAGTAGTTCTTCCTTATTATTTCCAGGCGCTCGTGGTCGTAGCTTGCGTTGAAGTTCGGGTTTTCCTTTATCGCAGCTATCGTAGCCTTTATTATGAACGGAAGGAATGTCAGGTGTATGCTCATGTCCTTCGCAAGCACCGGCTTCTCCCTTGCAACGAGGTCGTAAAGCCTCGTAGCGTTTATCAGGTCCATGTGCGTCGCCATAGGTATCGTCCATGCGATTTCCATGTTCCTTGCTATCGCCTTCCTTGTCATCGACATGGGTATTCGCTCTATCTCATCCTTGTGCTGCTCCTCCAGGGTTTCTGAGAACTTCAGGACGGTCTTTTGCGCAGAAGTGCCTTTCGCGGCGTGATTCCTGACGTCGTTTTCAAGCACCCTTCCGTTTGGTCCGGTTCCAGCAACAGTTGACAGGTCCACGCCCATGTCCCTGGCTATTTTCCTCACATAAGGCGTTGCCAGCACCTCCTTTGGATGCTGCACCTCTTCGCGGTGCGCATGCTGCTCCTGCTGCCCCTGCCCTGCCTGCTGCATTTTGGGGGCTGGCTGCTGCTGGGGTTTTTGGCTTGCAGCTGCGGACGAAAGCTCATCCTTTGTGCCTATCTGCGCAATCAGATCCCCAACGTGTACTATGGCGCCCTCCTTTGCCACTATCCTCAGCGTGCCGTCTATCGGCGCGGGCACGTTCACTACCGCCTTGTCAGTCTCCACCTGCAGTATGGACTCATCCTCGCTGACCTCGTCGCCGTCATTTACTAGCCATTTCTGGATGTGGCCTTCCGTTATGCCCTCGCCCACATCTATGAATCTTATCTCCTTCATCGCATCACGCCTGGAGCACCCTGTCTATGGCCTTGGATATCTTTGCCGCATTCGGGACATAATACTGCTCGTATCCCGGGAACGGATACGGGAAGCTCGGGGACCCTACCCTGACTACCGGAGCCGAGAGCTCGAATATCGCCTTTTCGGCTATTCTGGCTGCGATTTCCGCGCCAACCCCGAAGCTCAGCTCAGCCTCGTGCACTATGACCACCCTGCCGGTCTTCTTCGCGCTGTCTATTATAGTTTTCTCGTCAATCGGGTTTATCGTCCTCAGGTCTATTATATCGGCTGATACGCCTTTCTTGCTAACCACATCCTTGACAATGGGCACCATGGTGCCGTATGTTACAACGGTAAGCTTGTCGCCCTCGCTCACAATACCGGCCTTTCCTATCGGCACCTCGTAGGGCTCCTCCGGAACCTCCTGCTTGAACAGCCTGTACAGCTTCGTGGGTTCGAGGAACACGACAGGATCGTCAAGGCGCGACGCCCTTATCAGCAAGCCCTTTGCATCGTAGGGATTGGATGGCTCGACTACGATTAGGCCGCCTATGTGCGAATAGTAAGCTTCCGGGCTGTCGGAGTGGTGCTCAAGGGTCCTCACACCCCCGCTAACAGGAGTCCTCACCACCATTGGCACAGTGTGCTTGGACCTTGTCCTGCTCCTGTACCTTGCAGCATGGTTTATCAATTGATCGAAACCCATGTACATGAAGCCTGCAAACTGTATTTCCGGCATGGGCCTCATCCCCCCGAGGGCCATGCCTATTGACGCACCTATTATCACGGATTCCGCAAGCGGCGTATCGACCACCCTTCTTGGCCCGAACCTCTCCTGGAGCCCGTCAGTCACCCTGAAAACGCCGCCGTCCTTGCCCACGTCCTCTCCGAGGATTATGGACCTGTCGTTTTCCTTCAGTATGGTGCCGAGGGCATCGTTCAGCGCGCCAACCATATTAGTAAGCATTTAATCATCCACCTATTCGCTCATGTAGAATCCCGAGCTTTCCGCTTCCTCAAGCTCCTCCTTGAGTGTATCAGGCATGTAGCTGTAGACGTGCTCGAATATGCTCTTCGGATCCGGCTTGAACCCCTCTGCCTTCTCCACGGCTGCGTCTATCGCCTTCTTGTGCTCCTCGATCATTCCCTTCTCAAGATCCTCGCTCCAGAGCCCCTTCCTCGCAAGGTAAAGCTTGAGCCTGTTTATCGGGTCCTTCATCTTCCACTGCGCGACCTCCTCCTCGCTCCTGTACTTGGTTGGGTCATCTGCCGTTGTGTGCATGCTCATCCTGTAGGTAACGCATTCTATGAGCGATGGCCCTTCCTTGGATCGCGCAAGCGCGTCCGATACGGCCTTGTACACCCCGATCGCGTCATTCCCGTCGACCTGCACAGAATCGATCCCGGCTGCGAACCCCTTCTGCGCGAGCGTCTGCGCAGCGCTCTGCTCGGACCTGGGCACGGATATCGCCCACTGGTTGTTCTCTATTATTGTTACCAAAGGTATCTTCGAGACTCCGGCGAAGTTGAGCGTCTCGTAGAAGTCCCCTTCCGATGTCCCGCCGTCGCCCACGTAGGTTATCACCGCGGAATCGCTTCCGTTGTACTTCTGCGCGTATGCCAGCCCTGCCGCATGCGGCATCTGTGAGGCAACAGGTACTATGTACGGCAGGCCTTTTACTTCAGCAGGTATCGCGCTGCCCTCCTCGTAGCCCTTCCAGTAAAGGAATAGCAGCTCAAGGGGCATGCCCCTTGCTATGAATACGCCATGCTGCCTGAAGTTCGGCACGAAATAATCGTTTGCGCGCATTGCCATCGCGCTGCCTATCTGGGTGGCCTCCTCGCCGAGCAGCGGGGCGTACGTCACGGCCCTTCCCTGCCTCTGCAGGCTCAGCGTCTTTGCGTCCAGCGCCCTGGCGAAAGACATGTTCTTGTACATTTCAACTATAGCAGGATCCTTTATGTCCGGAAAAAGAGTGTTGTCCACCTGCCCCAGCTCGTCCATAACCTGAAGGTAATTCACGCTGCCGTTGAATACGCGCTTGAGCAAAACAAACACCTACACTATATAATAGTCAATTAATATATTTTTATGCCTGCCTAAAAGATGCGATAGGAATTAATAACCTTGTTGAGCATCTCTATTGGTAATTACTTGGGCAATAGGGCAAAATCATACCTGGCAATCCTGATGGGGGTGATAATTGCCGTGGTTGACATAATATGGATATACCAGAGCAGCTACGTCACCATATGGGTGATAGAGGGCGCAATCATACTGGTTGCGGACCTGGCATGGATATATCTGGACTACAGCCTCATGAAAGGGGGGAAGTAGAAATCTGTTGCGATTAGAGTTGGTGTATCTTATGAATGCGGGAATAGCTGTCTTGATAGTGGTGATTGTGTTGCTGGCTGCCGTTGGTGCGTATTACGTGGCAACCGGCTACGGGAAAAGCAACAATACCTATACTTCTACTGTTCAGTCCTCGGGCAATTCAGGCCAGAACGGAAGTCAGTATTCCGTGAGGATAATGAGCAGCGCGTCTGCAGGAAATTATCTTGCGAACGGTAGCGGATTTACGCTTTATTACTACAAGAGGGACACACAGGGCAGCGGGACCAGCGCCTGCACCGGAGGATGCACATCCGCATGGCACCCGTTCTATACAAGCCCGCTGACTTTGCAGCCAGGGCTTGGCGCGTCCAATTTCAGCACGATAACAAGGAGCGACGGCACGAAGCAGCTCGCATATGACGGATGGCCGCTGTACCATTTCACAGGGGACACCGCGCCCGGGGAGCTCAACGGCGAGGGCTATTCGGGTGTTTGGTACGCAGTCCAGGCCCCGTGACATTGCCGTACCTCATGAAGCCAGGGCCGTGATTTGCAGCATTGAAAGATTTATCCTCATGGGCGTAAAACCCACGCCATTTATGGGTGGGATATAAGCTAACCGCAACATAAATAAATGTTAACGATGTAATGACTATGGTCACGATGGAAAAGGCATACAAGTTTAGGGCGTATCCTTCAAAGGAGCAACAGCATGTAATCAACATGCAGATGTTCCTCGCAAAGCAACTCTACAATGTGCCCATCGAAAAATCAAAACAGCATTTCAAGGATACTGGAAAGATCTTTACGCAATACGACATGAACAAATGGATAACTCAACTCAAAAAGAAGAACCCAGAATTTCAGGAAATATATTCACAAGTATTGCAGAATGTTTCAAACAGGGTTGCAAAGGCATACCAGAACTTTTTCTCACGGCTCCGGGCAAGGAAGAAAGGGAAGAAAGTAAAAGTCGGATTTCCACGTTTCAAAAAGTTTGTATCTTCGTTGACATATCCTCAAAACAATAAGTCATTCGTAATAGAAAAGAAAAGAGTAGAGCAATGTAGTGATAACGTGAGATCGTGAAGGCCTCCTACGTGATTTTGGTCGTGCTGTTCATAGCGATAATGCTCGCAGTGGCGGTGTTTGCCATAGGCGCTGCGGGAAGGAAGTCACAGCGTCCGACAACAATCAGCTACAGCACCACCACGCTCAACACAACTGTTACGACAGCCAGCACCATAGGGCAGAGCAGCTCATCCACCGCAACAACCTCGCAGTCGTCCACGTACTATTCTTCCTCGTCCGTATACTCCGTATCTACGGCCACAACAAGCGGCTTTACAACGACGATTATAGCTGGGTCTTCGACTTCTACATCCACGATATTCTCCTGATGGTATGGAATGAGGATAACAATAGTCAAAAAGGACGGCAAGGCCAGGCTGCGCAAGCTGTATGACAGCTTCGATGTGGTCAAGTCCGGCGACATATACGTTGCGGTAGGGGGAGATGGCACCTTCATAAAGGCGGCGCAGATGACTGACAAGCCGGTGCTTTTGATAAGGGAGGATAGCAACGGGAGCATAGGCTACCATTCAGACCTCGGCCTGAAGGACCTGGACAGGATAGTGAGGAAGCTCAAGGCAGGGGAGTACCACATAGAGCACCTTTCAAACAAGATAGAGATAATATACAACGGAAAACACTATTACGTGATAAACGAGGCAAGGCTGAACAACATAATGGAGGAGGTAAGCTTCAAGGTCTTCGAAAGGATGGGCAAAAAGAGGATAAGGATATACCCGTTCGTGATGAGCGGCGACGGGCTGGTGATCACGAGCAAGATGGGATCAACAGCATACAACAGATCCGCGGGGGGCCCGATAATACTAACGCCAAACGTGCTGTGCCTCACATTCCTAAATGCGGATGGCCCGTACAACAACCCGCTTGTCTTTGACTCGAGCAAGGAGATAGAGATAGAGATCGTGAAATACGAGGGCATTCTCGGATTCGACAACCAGAGGATATCCATGCTGCGCAAGGGGGACAGGTTCGTGGTAAGGCTCTCCGAAAAGAGGATAAGCGCAGTAAGGCTGAACGGCAACGAGGAGAGCTTCGCCGACAAGCTTGAAAGGAAGATGAGGAGCAGGATGGTAAGGGATTTCAAGGAATGAGCATGCTAAATTTTTAATAGCATGATGCGTAATTATAGCATGCGATCGATCACGGAGCTGCCGCTGCACGGCGGCAGGGCCCCCAAATGGCTGTTCGGAAGGATGGTGAAGCTGTCAAGGGCAATCTCATGCGTGATAATGGACGACTTCGGCGCGGAAGAGATGGTGAGGCGCATAGCCGACCCTAACTGGTTCCAGGCCCTTTCCTGCGCCATAGGCTACGACTGGCACAGCAGCGGCACTACAACAGTGACAATGGGCGCACTGAAGGAGGCGGTAAACGACTCGGGAGAACTATACATAGCAGGAGGAAAGGGCAGGGCGGGGCTGAAAACGCCTGATGATATATTGCAGGGAGCCGACTGTCTGTCAATGCCCGGGATGGCAGTGGAGCTGCAGGAGAAGAGCAGGATAGCTGCGAAGGTTGACTCCTCGCTCGTTTACGACGACATAGGGATATACCACCATACGATGGCGTTCTGCAGGAGCGGCAAATGGGCGGTTGTGCAGCAGGGAATGTCCAAGAAGAGCAACATGGCCGTGAGGTTCCAGTGGCTCAGCGAGTTCGTGGACGATAAGGACGTAGCAAACGAGCCGCATTCCTCAGTTTCTTCGGTGCGGCACAGGAGCAGCATGGACCTGACAAGCAAGAGCAACGACTGGGTCAGGGGCTCATCGACAGAGGCGCTCGGGGAATACAACAGAATGCTTTCGAAGTCCTACCCCCAAAGGCATGGCATAATCGCCAAGATAGACATGAGCAAGAGGGCAAGGGACGCGATAGCAAGGGCGAATGACATAGACCCGAAGGACTACAAGGAGATAATGCTGGTCAGGGGCGTAGGTAGGGCGACCCTGAGATCGCTTGCATTCGTCTCGTCGCTCATATACGGCAGGGAGATAGCGTACAGGGACCCTGTCATGTACGCCTATAACCTTGGGGGGAAGGACGGCATACCGTTCAGGATAAACAGGGGCACATACGACGGCGTGTGCAGGAGCCTGCAGGAGATAATAGAGAACTCGAAGATCGAGAACGGGGAGAAATACAAGGCGCTCAAGAGGCTAAGCAGGGAAATATCGCCGTAAAAACCTATGAAAAACCTACATTTCGGAAAAGCGCTTTATATGTATATGCCACATAAGCTACTGTGCTTAAATGAGCAAGACGCTTGAGACCAAGAGACGCATACTCAGCCTCCTGAAGAGGAAGGAGATGACCATAAGCGGCATAAGCGAGATCCTGGGCCTCTCAACGGCTACCATAAGCCAGCACATGGACGAGCTGGTCAGGGCTGGAGCCATAGAGAGGATAGAGAACGAGCATTTCAGGAAGCTCAAGTACTACAGGGCAGTTCAGACCGCCAACCCGATGACTTCGGAATACGTGAAGTACGTAATAGGGGTAGTCGCGGTGCTTGCAATAATATCGATGGTGTACCTTTACCGCACCGATTCCCTCAACGGCAGCGCGCCTGGGAGAGGCACCACAGCCATAGAAACAAACAGCTCCTTTACGACCACGACAGGCGGCGCGGCAGGAACAGGAGCACCGGTTGTGAGCTCGGCCGCATGCCCGATGATGTACTACCAGCTCAACGGCAGCATATACAATTATTCGAACATGACACTGCATTACATAAATTCAAGCGGCGGCGCGGTTTCCGATTACGTGATGATGAACGGCTCCTCGGGCAGCCTTTACGGAGTCGAGCACCTCTACCGGGTCCTGCAGCAGGGCAATTCAACGGCAGTGAGGGACCATTACGCATATCTCGTGAACGTCAGCGGCTCCGGCGGCATGGGCTCTTCGGCGCCGGGAATAAACGTAAGCGTCGAGCCCGTGAACTTCAGCGTGGTTGACAACAGCACGATCAACGTCACAATAGGCATTGCAGCAAACAGCACTGCAGGCGGGACATACTGGCTCAGGGTGGACGGGCCGTGCGGCGGGGGAGTCACCCCTGTGCTAGTCACCATAGGAAGCAGGCAGTACAACGGCAGCATTGGGCCTCCGGTATCCACAATAGAATAGCATCGCGCAGCGTTACCCTTAAAATTATATAGGTTTATTCCCATTAGTTAAATCTGCGCCGCCCGGTTGCCGAACCGATTGCAGGCTGCAGGCAATGATTAAATGAGGGTACATAAAAATTTCAATTCGCACCTGCCAGTCGGGATAAGGCAGCGCATTTACAAGACTATGCGCAGGATAAAATCGTTCCGCGATTCGGATTTCATAACAAGGGATCTGTATTACCCATCAACCCACCTGCTTGGGAAGGAGGGCAAGCTGCTGAGGCCCGCGCTTCTCTTCCTGGGCGCGCAGTCCATAGGCAGCAGGGAGGATTTCACTGACCTTGCGGCTGCGATAGAGCTCCTGCACGTGTCCTCGCTGATACACGATGACATAATAGACAACAGCAGGACCAGGAGAGGGGCAAAATCCGTAAACACAAAGTACGGGAACAGCACCGCGCTGCTTGCGGGCAACGCGCTCATATCAAAGGCAATACAGCTTTCTGCCAAATACGGCGAGAGGGTGATGATGGAGGTATCGGACACGGCATTGCAGATGTGCGCGGGGGAGCTGATGGATTACAACGCCAACGGCTCCGGCGCTCTCGGCCTGTCCCGCTGCCTGAGCATAGCAAGGCTGAAGACGGCTGCGCTGATAGGGACCTCATGCGGAATAGTTGCAACATACAAGGGCAGCAAGGCCAGGGCCGCGCTCTACGACTGCGGTGTGAACATAGGCATGGCGTTCCAGATAAGGGATGACATACTCGACATCCTTGAGGACGGCAAGGCGGACAGGAAAGGCCCTCACGGCGCAAACATAGTTACCGCATTGCAGAAAACGGAGGGGCTGGATGACATGGAGGCGCTGCGGAGGGCGGCAAAACTGAACAGCAGCTATGTGAGCAAGGCGCTCTCCAGCGTCAGGGGCAATAGGATGGAGAGGCTCATCAGGCCTTATGCAGGCATGATGGAAGTGCAGGTCGGCTGATCCTACTTTGTTGCGGTTATTATGAATGCGACACCAGTGGGCAATTCCCTGATTTTCACAGCGCTGAAGCCGTTCCTTTCAAGGAGGCTTGCCGCGTTCTCCCTGTCGAAGCCCCTTATGCTCTTAACAAGGAACGAATAGGCGTTCCTGTCCACGAGCATGCCCTCGAGAAGCATTACCCTCGAATAGAACTTGAAGAAGTATTTATTGAAGCCGCGCTCGGGCCTGGACATGTCCATGAGTATTATCCTGCCGCCCTTCTTCAGCACCCTGTGCGCCTCCTTTACGAATCCCTCCAGGCTGTCAAAATCCCTGAGTGCGAACCCGCTTGTAAGCACGTCGAAGGAATCGCCCTTGAACCTCAGATCAAGCGCGTCGCCGAGCTCGAACCTTATTGGAATTTTTTGCCTTTCTGCCTTTTTCCTTGCGATCCCCAGCATGTCCTTGTTGAAGTCCACGCCGATAATTTCAGCCTCCTTTCCCTGCCTTTCCGACTCGCGCCTTATGGCCATTGCAAGTTCCCCGGTGCCAGTCGCAACGTCAAGAACCCTGTACCGGCTCTTTGCAACTACAGCCTCCTTTGCCGCATCGGACCTCCATATGCCATCCATGCCAAGGCTCAGCATGCGGTTCATGAAGTCGTACTTCTTGTGTATGTCCGAAAACAGCTCGTTCATCTCCTTGCTCATTGCACCATCATAAGACAGGTAGGAACACAACTATAAGCTCTATCCACACTATGTGGGCCGCTATCGAGGATATTATTCCGTAACGTTCGGCCATCAGGCTCGTCACAAGACCGACGAAAAACGCCGCGACCACGAGTATCGGATTCAACGCGGATATGTGGACGAGAGTGTAATACGCAGTAGTCGCAACCCACGGGAAGCCCCTCAGCAGCTTTGAATTAGCCCTTACGTAGGACTGCAGCGCGCCCCTCCAGTATATCTCCTCGAATAATCCTATGAATGCAAGAAGCACCACAAGCTGCGCCCTTGCGACGTTGCCGTATATCATCGCGTAGACGTTGCCCACAAGGCCGGCAATCCCGAAATATGAGACCGCAAAATTCCCGCCGTAGAATATGAGGTACAGAATGGCTGCGCCGGCGAGGCCGGCAGCAACCGGGGCGATGGCGCCCTTTGAGCGCTTCCATACTATCGTCTTCCCGTAATACGCCAAAGATATCGATGCGAGTACGAACGTGGATGCAAGAAGCGCATATATGAATGCGCTCCTGAGCAGTATGAACGACACGGGCCACAGTATTACCGGCAGCATGACAAGCAAGATGTCGGTTGTTTTCATGTTATCACCACCTATGCTCCAAGACTATCTTCCCGAAAACCTCGGAATTCTGCAGCATTGCATGCGCCTTTGAGGCCTCCTTTATGTCAATGAGCCTGCCTATGACCGGCCTTATGTTTTTCGATGACATGAATGAAAGGGCGCTTTCGAATTCCTTCTTGCCGGAGGCGTGGGTGCCTATGACGCTCCTTGAATGGAGGTAGATCTTTTTGACGTCAATGGTGGCGTTGCTGCCTGCGGCCGTGCCGTATAATATGACCTTTCCGCCGTCCTTGAGCATTTCAACTGATTGCTCAATGGTGGAGCCCAAGGACTCGAGGACGAAGTCTGCGCCCTTCCCGTCTGTGGCGTCAAGAACCTCGACCTTCTGCTCGTCCGCTGCGCTCGCGCTTATGACAACGTCAGCGCCAATCCTCTTCAGGGATACAGCCTTTTCCCCGCTCCTGGTAATGGCCAACACCTGCAGCCCCATCGCCTTGGACAGCAACGTCGCAAATATTCCGGCATTGCCTGAGGCACCCCTTATCACTACGGAATTCCCTTCTTCCGCGCTTGCAAGCGTGCTTATTGCCCTCCAGGTAACGGACAGTGACAGCGGCATGCACGCAAGCTCCTTCATCTCATAATGCTCGGGAGGCGTTGCAAGCAGCGAGGCTGGTAGTTTTACCAGCTCGCCGTATGATCCCCAGATGTCCCTTCCGACAACTTTCCATTCGCTGCATACGCTCTCGTCCATTGATGCACAAGACTTGCAATGGCCGCAGCCGAAAAGCGTGTGGGCTATCGCAGTATCGCCGATGCCGAACCCGTGCACATTTCCGCCGAGCCTTTCCACGGTGCCCACCACGTCAGCCCCAGGCACATGCGGCAGCGTGGCGCCTGTGCGGGAATATCCCTTCCTCACAAGCACGTCAAGCATGTTCATAGACGTGTACCTTACGCGCATGACAACCTCTCCGCTGCCGGGCACGGGATCCTCCACGTCCATTAGCTCAAGGACATTTTCGTTTCCGTATTCCCTGAAACCAACGGCATTCATACGATCACCATTACATACCCCACCATCAGAAGCATAGGTACAAGAAGCGAGTGGAGCGCGTTCGTACCCATGTATTTCTCGAATTCCCTTGCCTTGGAGTATCTTCTTATTCCTGAATACGTGACAACCATGAAGGGCAGCGCGGCGAGAAGGAGCAACTCCGTATACGGGAGAATCTTTGCAGCAACGCCGTATACCACAGAGCCGTAGCACAGGGCCTGCCATATTATGTAATATGATGCTGACTTCTCCCTGGAATTCAGCATCACCACCCCGCTCCTCCTCCCGTGCTTAGCATCCACGTCCCTGTCCGGTATCTCGTTGACCAGCAGCGCGAGCCCCACAAGGGAGCCTGTAGGGAATGCGACGAGCAACGCGGCGAGCAGGTGCGTTAGGGAGCCCGCTACCACGAAGCTGCCGAGCACGATCAGCATGAAGTTGGTCGCTGCAAGCGGCTCCGCCAGATATGGTATGTTAACGAAAAAGTGGGCGTAAAGCAGTATCGACAGCGCACCTACTGCAACAAACGGCATTATGGCTGGCTTGAGCGCAATAAGGTAGGACCCTATTGATGCCGCTATCATGAAAGCCGTTAATCCCATGTAAAGGACCTCCCTGGGCTCGAGCAGGTGATTCACAAGAATGCCGCTGCCGCCGCTGAACTTGGTCTTCTCGGTCTCGGAGTCTATTCCACGCTTGTAATCGACGTAGTCGTCTATGACGTTGACTGACATCTGCGCAAAGAAGACGCCGATTACGAGAAGGATCGCCATGGCAAGGCTTACCTTGTAGTAGTAGCTTGCGGCGATTATCCCCAAAACAGAGCACAGGGCAGCATACATGAGCGTGGGCTCGAGCGCCTCCTTCAGGTAGTATTCCAGCTTTGACATTAGAACCAATTTATTTATTACTTTATAAAAGAGTATATAAATTTAATTCGGATGCACCGGTCATGGTGATTCCGGAAACGTGATGATATGCCAGGGGGCGAAGAAGACATGATAATCTCCTTCAAGTCAGCGAAGGAGATGGAAAGATGGCTAAGCAGGAACCATTCGAAATCAAACGGCATATGGCTGCGTATGTTCAATAAGAATTCAGGAATTGATGCGATAAAGGGCCCGGAGGCGCTTGACGTGGCGCTTTGCTACGGATGGATAACCGGGCAGGCTAGGGCGAACGACGGGATATCGGTGCTCTGGAGGTTCTGCCCGAGAAGGCCCAAGAGCATGTGGTCGAAGCTGAACACGCAGCATGCGGAGCGGCTTATCAGGGAGGGGAGGATGAAGGCATCTGGATTCAGGCAGATAGAGGAGGCGAAACGCGACGGCAGGTGGGCCAGGGCGTACAGCCCGCAGAGGACTGCGAAAATACCTAGGGACTTCGCCAGGGAATTGAGCAGGAACGGCAAGGCGAGGGAATTCTTCAAGACGCTCAACAGGTCTAGCGTATATGCGATAATATTCAGGCTCGAGAACACGAGGAACCCGGAGCTCAGGAGGCAAAAGATATCATCCATTGTGGAAATGCTAGGAAGGGGGGAAAAGTTCCGCTGAATTTGGAGGGCTTTTGGGAAATGAGGCCATTCATGTTATGAGCGCGTTGCCCGGCAGCGACGTAACTTCGCTCTGCGTGGTTGAAGTGCCGATGCCTGTGGATATCACGTCAATATGCACGAATTTCCCGCCGGCGTTGGCCACCACATTCAAGGTCAGGGGCACGTCATACTGCCCTGACAGGCATCCGGTAAAGCTGAAGTTGGACGGAACGAATCCAGTCTGGTTCACCAGTGCGCCGTTTATGTCTATGGATCCTGTGCCGGATACGGAGTAGCAGGGCTGCCCTCCCCATGAGCTAATGCCATAGGAGGTAACCTGGAAATTGTTGAGGGTCGATATGTCAGCCACTTTGCTCAATAGCACAAGTGAAAGGAAGTCGAACAATCCGCTCGGGGCATTGACGCTTGTACATACGTACGGGTGCCTCGGATCTGCCAGCTGGCTCAGACTCTCCCATTCCTTAACGCAGCTGTAGGTGCCGTTGCTGGACGGTATGATTATGGTGCTTACGTTGCCGATATCTGGAAAATCGGTAAATGTGACGGTGTACCTGCTGTAGTTGTGGTATTTTAGCATTTTTACCAGTATGCCCGGATCCGTGTTGTTTACTACTACGCTGCCCTGGTAGGTAAGGTTCAGCTCCGGTGTGGAGTTTACCTTCTGCATTATTATCTGCTCGATTGCTCCCTGGTTGAGTTGCCCTGCGCTCAGTAGGGCAATGGGCAGCGAGGCGTATGTGTAGACTATGTAAACAACAGCCAATGCAAGTATTGCCAATATCGCCAGGAATACCTTCAGCGCCGTGTGCGTATTTTGCTTTGGCCTTGCCGATGCCTCTTTCTGCCCGGGTTTGTTGCCTTTGTCAGCCAATGGAACACCATAATTTGCCATTCTACTTACATATCCAATGAATTAATAACTTTGCCTGGCACATCACCTTATAGGGCGGCCTTTGCCATGCAATGACATCATGCTTAGTATATAGGACGCATGTAATTTATCCCGGAAATTGCGGATAAAAAAGCTGCTTAAAGATACCCCCATAAGTAAAAAAGCTAATGGACTCGGCGGGATTTGAACCCGCGCTCTCATCGTTGCGAACGATGCGATTTACCGGACTAATCTACGAGCCCGCCCTTAGTATAGATTTGTATCATACTTTAAATATTTGTATTTCATATAGATCTACCGGAGTGAATGGATGTATGATGGTAAATATACTTTAAGCAAGCCCTTAGGTAAGAAGTTTAAATCACTGCTAAGGGAGGTTCTGCAGAACTCAAAGCCTACGGAAATGGAGTCGCAGGAAGTGAGAACCGCAATAAACGAGGTAATGGGCAGGCTGATGAAGAAAACTCCGAAGGACGTCGAGATACTCCTTGCAGGATCAGCGGCGCGGGGAACGCAGATAAAGGGAAACTCAGATGTAGACATATTCCTGCTTTTCCCAAGGGAATTGAAAGAGAGCATAATAGAGAAGAAAGGGCTAGAGATAGCCAAAAAAATAGTGAACAGGAAGGGGGGCGAATCGTACATTGTAAAGTATGCCGAGCATCCTTATACAAGGCTCATTCTCAAAGACCTCAACATAAACGTCGACATAGTTCCTGCTTACAAGATAGAAACAGCCAAGGAGCGCGGCACTGCAGTTGATAGGACGCAACTGCACAACGAGTTCGTCAATTCAAAGCTGACAGGCAAGCAGCGGGACGATGTAAGGATACTCAAGGTATTCCTCAGGTCCCACAATATATACGGAGCAGAGGCGAGAATAGAGGGCTTTTCGGGATACCTGTGCGAGTTGCTCATATACAACTTCGGTTCGTTCGAAGAGCTTATAGTAGGGATTGCCAATATAAATCTTCCGCTTATAATAGACGTTGCAAAACACCACGGTACAGATACCAAAGAGATACGAAAAAAATTCTTCGGAAAAAGCTTCATAGTAATAGACCCAACGGACAGAAACAGGAATGTTGCCGCAAATGTTTCAGACGAATCGTTGCTCAGGTTCGCGCTTGCATCGAGGGCGCTCCTCAAGTCGCCAGACAAGGACACGTTTTACGGAACAAGAAGGTCCGACATCTATTCGGAGAGGAAGCTTGCAGGTATAAGGAAAATTCTAAATACCAACATGTACGTGCTTCATTTTGCCGTGCCTGAGATAGCCGAGGACATAATCTGGCAGCAGCTCAGGAAGGCAAGGACAAGGATCGATGACCTGCTCAGGGAGAGCGGCTTCAGTCCGATGATATCGCTCCAAAACGTCAAGGGCAAGGACGCGGTAATCGCCTTCTTCGCGTGCAACTCCCACATTGCCGTGAGGAAGGTAGTAGGGCCGGGTATTCGGATGGGAGGCGCGATGGAGAAATTCATCAAGGCGCACAAGGACAGGCTCCTGATGTACGTCGATAAGGACAGGATATGCGTCATTGAGAAAGCGGAGTACAGCAATCCGGAAAACCTGATCCGCGGATGGCTCGGCAAAAAATCCACGAGGCTTCCGTCCAACCTGAATGCGCGCAAATGCACGCTGTACGTGAACAAGGTCCCGGAAATGCACGCGAAGCTCGTATACGATGCCTATCTGGACATGTTCACGCTGTAATCATAGGCCGTATTCGTTCCCTTCCGTAACTATTGACATCAGCTCGTCAAGCCTGCTTATCTCCACCGATTTGGGCTTCCTGGAAGGCTTCCCCGATGCCCTTTTTGACAGGTACTCGATCATCTCGCCCTTTTCTGCTTCCGTTTCTATTTCGTATACCTCGTCGCATATGTCCTTTGACTTGAGCCCGCAGTAGTCAACGGATTCCGAAACCAGGTTCTCCCTTACCTTCTCTTTTTCATAGCTTCTTTCCTTGAGCCTCTTTATCAACTCCCTCAGGCCCACCCTCAGCACAACTACAACATCCTCCCCCAGGCTAAGTTCAGGGACAAGATGGCCCACTATTATGGTGTTGTATTCCTTGGATTGCTCCTTTATCATTTCTGTTAGCTTACTTTCAAGCTCCTTGAGCTTGACTACCTTTGATCCCAGCCTGTCCACCCTGGAAAAAAGCCGGTGCTGCTCGACCACGTCGTTTATCTCTATTATTTTTGGCTCCGGCAGCTTTCCGGCAAGCTCCTTTGCGAACGTGCTTTTCCCGGATCCTGGGGTTCCTGTGACAGCAATTACGAGTTTTTTTCCGCCTATATAATTACCCTTTGAATGAAGCGTTATAATTATATGGCAATATTAATATTAGATAATGCAGTGGTTAGATGGATCCTGAAGATGGCATAAGGAAAAGGATAGAGAAGGACATAGGCCTTTTCTACAAGGGCATAGAGGCGGTTAAGTCGGATAACGCCAAAATAACAAAGGTATTGGAGCTTTCGAGGATGTATGCCAAGGACTCAGAGAGCTTCCTGGACAAGGGAGATTTCTATACCTCGTTCGCAAGCATAAACTACGCCCATGGGCTTCTTGACGCGGTAAGGGAAATAATGGGATAGGTGTTTCAGGTGTACAAGGAGGGAAAGGCTGCAATAAGATACAAAAGAGGATCGTTCCTGAACCCGGAGGGACTTGTGTCGCGCGACATCAGCTGCGCGCTTGCCGCAACGATTTCGACCAGGAAAACAAGGATACTGGATTCCACCTCTGCGACAGGCATAAGGGGCATACGCTACTACCTTGAAACGCCGTCAAAGGACGTGACATTCCTGGAGATGAACCGCGCAGCTTTTTCCTCGATGAAAAGGAACGTTGGGTTCAACAAGGTAAAGGCCAAGATGCACCCCAAGAGCATACAGGAATTCGCGAATACTGAAAGAGATAAGTTCGACATCATAGACCTTGACCCGTTCGGGGGTGTGACGCCGTACATCTACGACCTGATGAAGATATCGAGGAGCGGCACGCACATGTTCATCACCGCCACGGACACTGCAGTTCTGTGCGGCGCGGATTACGGCGCATGCCTCAGGCTTTACGATGCTAGGCCAATGCACAACGAGATGTGCAAGGAGGTTGGGATAAGGATACTTGCTGGGTATGTAGCAAGGGTGGCAGCGCAGTTCAGCTACGGGGTTGAGGTTGTTGCAGCGTTCTCGTACCTGCACTACATGAGGATCTTCGTTCGCCTCCGTCACGGCTCGGGCGCAGCTGCGGCCTCGCTGAAGAACATGGGTTACGTGCACTACTGCGGCAAGTGCCTTAACAGGAGCCTGGAGCATTCGGTGCTGCCGAAGTCAAACACGTGCGGCATTTGCGGCAGCCAGATGGACGGCGCGGGAAAGGCGTGGCTCGGGAGCATGAGCGACAAAAAGGCGGTGAAGGCGATAATGGAGGAGATCGCGCGGAATCCCGGGCTGTACAGCGACGGGAGCATGAGGCTGATAGAGGAGCTGTCAAAGGAGGTTGACACCCCGACATGCTATTCCATACCGGCGATAACCAAGAAGATGGGCATAGGCTCAATCGGCACCAAACCGCTCATGGAGCTCCTGGATTCCAGGGGATTCCAGGTCTCTAGGACGCACCTGTCGAGCTATTCCATAAAAACCGGCGCCGGGATTGAGGAGGTTAAGTCGGCCATAAGGGCGCTTTCAAAGAATATTTAAGCATATATGCCTCACTTCCGCTTATTGGCCATTATTCCCTATCGGTAGAAAAGGTTTATATAAGCTGTTTGAGGTATTATCATCTTACGTTGCGTTGGGTGAGTTTTGTGAGAAGCGGGGGTATGATATGGAAACTGCCGAACATTGCAAGAGGTGCGGGACAGTAGTCTACGCGTTCTCGAAGAACGCTGCGGTAAGCGACAACTCTTCTTATTGTATAAAGTGCGCGGAGGAGCTGGACAGCAGCTACCTGGCAAGAAACACCTGCTCAGTATGCACGAGGCTGCTTGCCAAGGATGAAGTCAAGTTCGTGATGCCGTCAAGGCTGTACAGCGCCTATTTCTTCGACAGGCTGCCAATGGAGCACAGGCTGATGTGCGTTACATGCTACAGGAAAGCTGACAGGCTCAACATACTCAAGCGCCCGCTGGTGAAGATAGAGCAGGTGCGCACGAGGCTAAGGAGGACTCTTGCAAGGAAATCCGCGCTTAGGATAAAAGAATGAGGGGCAAGCCCGGCTCTGCTTGCCGTAATCTTCACTTCTTGGAATTCACTGCAATCATGTGGAACTCCTTCTCGAATCCCAATGCGCCCTTGAACACTTGCGGCTCCATAGTTATGGTGCTGTCCGAATACGGATCGTTTATGTAAAAGGTGTCCTTGTCGTAGCCCTTTATGACGACCCAGTGGGGCGAGGGCTCAAGGTAGGGATTAAGCATGTTGGCGTTTACCAATACTATTGGTATCTTGCCGCCGTTTATCTGCTTCTTTATCATGTTTATAGTAGTTATCCCGTATTGCTCCTTTATCTTGAGCTTCAGCGCCTTGTCCTTTATCTCGTTGAAGGATGAGCTGAGCGTCTCCAGGTTTATCCCCTCGTAAACAGCGAGCTTCTTCTCGTAGCCCTCGTCCTTGACGTTGCTTATTATCTGCGCCCTTGCGCCCCTCTTCGCGAGCGCGTATGCGAGCCCGTACCTCGAGCCGTGCCAAACGCTGCCGTTCACCGCCTCCTGCCATATCTGGAACTCGAGATCCTTCTTCATCTTGAGGTTCTTGTTCAGGTACTTGAGCACCATCATAGCAGATGCGGCAGAGCTTGTGAACTCCTCAGTCTGCGCATAGTTAGGTATTTCAAATATCTTCGATTCCCTGACCTTTGACTTTTTAGCTGAATTCTTTTTTGCCATATTGTTACACCACACACATTAAAGTCCATGCAGGGAGGGAGATTTGTTCAATGAAATTTTTGAACTCCCGCAGACCTAAGTCAACGGATCTTGAGTCCGCCGCGTTTGACCGTGCTCCGCCATCCCTGCACAGAGATTATTTTGATACTAATAAATTAAAAAGCAGTATCATCGCGCACGATCGTCTTAGATAATATAGCCCTATCCAAGTATATATATCTTTCCTTGATATTTGGTATGCCATTTATAAATCTTCTCCCTGAAAGACGTCTAGCCGCTTTTGCTCACCTTCCTTGCAAGGCTGTCGAATTTTTTGAAGAACGAATTCCAGGAATAGTTCCTTTCCACGCGTTTCCTCCCGTTTCTGCCCATCTCCGCGGCTATGGAGCCGTTCTCCGCGATGTACCTCATCCTTTCCGACATCTCCCTTGCGCTGCCAACGAGGAACCCGGTCTTTCCGTCTACTATTGTTTCCCTCGGCCCGCCCTCGTTTACGGATATTACGGGCTTGCGGCTTGCCATAGCCTCAAGAGGCACTATCCCGTAGTCCTCGTTCACAGCTGTGAACAGAACGCCGGTAGACCTTGAATAAAGATCCGCGAGCTCGCTGTCCGTGGGGTTGGTCCTGAATACGACGTTCCTAGCCTTCATGGACCTGAGCCTTTCATAGTACTTGCTGAAATCCGCGTACCTGCTTGACAGGCTTCCAGCAAGAACCAGCTTGTAGTCCTTGAACCTGCGGTTCCTCTGGAACATCGAGAACGCCTCAATGGCGTATTCCTGGCGCTTCTGCTCCGCAAACCTCGATGGGTAAATGAAATACCTGCCGTTTCCGCGGTCCGTGAAGCGCCTGAAGTCTATCCCCGGGTTTATAACTACAGAGTCCTTGTGCAGCGCGCTCCTTATCCTTTTTTTCGTGTTGTCGCTGTTGGTGGCTATCGCCTCCACATTGTTCAGTATGCGGCGCTCTATTGAGGAATACACCCTGGCGAAGCTGCTGTAGAGGACCTTCTCCTGGACGCTTTTCCTCCTGATGTTCGCAACCGCATCGTCATACAATTCCCTTGGAGGGGTATGGCAGTACCACAGCACGCGCGGGTTCCTGTTGCGCACCCATTCGCTGGGGGACATGTGCGCATTTATGACGTCGTAATCCTCCTTTACCTTCAGGTTGTAGAAGCTGTACCCGTAATGCAGCGCATTTGAAACGCGCTTCGGGAATATGCTGCTCACGGTCTTGCTTTTCCTGAATATGCGTATGTCGATGTCCTTGAATTCCTCGAATGTGCCTTTCGGGTTGTATCCGAGTGTGTATATCGTGGCGTCGTATTTTTGCGCTATCTTCAGTATGACCTTCTCCGCGCCGCCGCGTTCGTTGATGTTGTGCTGGGTGATGAGAAGCTTCATGTAAATGCCCTCTTCTGGTACCTGTCGAATCTTGCAATCTTGCGCCTGTCCAGATCCTTGACGTTCGAGATGTTTGCTGGTATGCTGAACGTTTCCGAATATGCTGTTTTGCATGACAGTCTTGAAAGCGCATCAGCATCGCCCCTTATTGAGGACAATATGAATTTCCTTACGTTTACCAACGATTGATATTTGCCGATTGAGCCTGATTTTTTCCTGAGGCGCTTCGGGATAATCACGAGCAGCGGCACCCTAACAACCTCGTCGAAGAGTACCGTGCCGTGGCCTATGAACCCGTGCTCGTTGAAGGCCTGGCCATGATCCGAAGTGAGTATTATTATCTGGTTTTCCCCGAACCTTTCCAGAAGGTTGCCCATCAGTTCAGTCCCGTACCTCAATGCCCTTGCGGATGCTTTGGAATATAACGCCTTCCACCTATTTATCGTTCCGTTGTCAACTTCGCCTTTCAGAAACGGCGTTGCCCAGTTGAAATCTTTTCCTTTTTTCCCTATGTAGGGGTCGTGTGCCTCCATGAAGTTCACGAACAGGAAGAACGGCTCCTTCATCCCCATTTCGCTTATTTTCCTAAGGATGCTTTTCCCGCCTTTTTCTATCGGCCAGCCGTCAATGATTTTTGCCTTCATCTTTTTTACTGCCGCCCGGGGGGTAAGGGTAGTTGCGCTGGCAACGAGATCTATGAACAATTTAGGATCTTCCTTCATTATCGCATTGGATAGCTTCATGACATCGTTGCCGTAGATGTTCCTGTACTTCGATATGCGGGGCTTCAAGCTTCCGGATATTTCTATTATGCTCCCAAATATGTCGGTAAAATACGATTCTTCTTCAAATATGTCAAATCCTGTGAATCCGTATACCGGATGTATGTAGGGGTTTGCAGAGATTCCGTAAGTTGAATAGCCCATGCCTTTAAGGTCGTGGACTATGGTTTTTCTCTTCAGCTTTATGTGCTCTATATCCAACGACTTTATCTTTTTTGTCTCATGGGAGCCGTGACCTGATGGATAAAGGCCTGTGAATAACGAGGCATGGGACGGAAGCGTCCAAGATGCCGGGGCTATGCAACCGTTGAACCTTACCGCATCGAACCGTGACAAAAGGTTGAGATTGTTTTTAGCTATTTTTTCAAACAGGTCAAGCTTCAGCGTGTCAAGTACAATTATTGACACGTTAGGTTTTTTCAATGGAACACTAGCCATTATAATTTACCTAAATACTTCAAGAAGATCTTTTTTTCCTTCAAATTCGTCACGTATCGGCTTGATTATTGATATAATCGATTCCGTTATTCCGTTTTTTAGATCCATAGGATGTAGCTTCCCGTCCCTGTAATCGTTTTCCAATGCCGCATAGGTGGTATATTCGATGTCTCCACCATATTCCCTCTTTCTGTTTATTTGCAGCTTGCCCTGTAACGGTAATACCAGGTACTTGCATAATTCAAGGACAGGATTATGCTCTGTAACTTTTACAGGACACCATGCAGATTTAATTATATGCCTTATTTCGTCATCGGTTGCCATGATTAGTATCGCAGACCCTGGCTTTGACTTACTCATTTTAGTTGCCATGACTTGCTCCTCTTTTGTTGCGTCTGCACCTAATTTAGGTGGCTCTAACAACGATGGAAGCAAATGGTGGTGTATCGGGGCTATTGTTTTTAGCTTCTCGTCCTTGAACAGTTCCTTTGCAAGAACATGTATCTTTCTTTGATCCATCCCCGCATGGGGAATGTCGACATCCAGGGCCAGTATATCCGCAACCTGCATCATAGGGTATATGTATTGCGATACATGCAATGTGTCTGTTTGGCTCCTTCCTTGGATTACTAGCGTTCTCGTAGCTCTTGCCATTGTCGTCCTTCTTGCAAATTGCATGGTCCTTTTCCAGTATTCGTCATTCCCTTTGTAGAGATCGGACCCCAAAATTATTTTAGTTTTAGGACAGAATTTTTCGAATGCCTTTCTGTAGAATTCAGAGGCTCTTATTATTTTGTCCCAGTCTCCTCCGAACTTGTTGTTTGCCATTGTATGCCAGTCTGCAAGAAGAATATTTGTTTTTATCCCAGCCTTTTCGAAATCATTAATCTTTTTGCCGTTTAGGAACAGGCTGCCCAGATGCATCATTCCGCTTATTTCAAGCCCGAGATAATGGCGCGGGTGATCATTCCCCTCAAGTATTGCCCTAAGATCCTGCCCTGTTATTACCTCTTCAAACGGTTCGCTTTTTATTATTTCAAGCTTGGTTTCTATATCCATGATAATCTCTTTTTGCCAAAGGATTTAAATCCTTACTTCTTGTCAGCCAGGCTCTTGCGCCTCTGCACCGACACCATGAGCTCCGCCTTTATCTGGTTGTAGCAGTTCGTGCACAGCGTATATTCAAGCATGCTCCTCTTGTCGCTCATAGGGCCCTGCTGAAGCCTTCCCGCATATACGTAATAGTAGTTTTCAGTCGTAAGCTCTTCCCCGCATATTTCGCATTTGCTGTCTTCTATTCCCATGGACTCGCCAACATGCCTTTCCGCATTTATATATATCAGTCAGCAGGGGTTTATATTCCTTTAACAGGACCGAAAGCGAAACGAGGCATACCAATATAAATACCAGTAGCAATAGTTTTATATAGTAAATTTAATATATATTAAATTTAAACTATTCAGCGCTGTTGGTGGGTATCTGGCAAAGGACAACTTTCTGAGCAAGGAAATGAGGGGCACAATGCTCAAGATATTCATACTGAGAAGGATAAGCCGCTCAAGCGTGAATTCCTACACGATATTCAAGGAGTTCAGCGCGCGAAAGAGTTTCGTAAGGGTCTCAAGGACCACGGGGGACATGAAGAACGAAATCTACAACGCGATAAAAAGCCTTGAGAAGTCCGGATACATAAAATCATCGCAAAAGATAGAAAACGGCAGGCTGAAGAATTACTACGGGCTTGCGCCGAAGGGCAGCAAGGTCCTGAAGGCCTCTGGGCGGATATTCAGGAGGCACCTGAGGGAGCTTGCCGCGATCATGAAAAAGTAAAACTGCAATGAGATGATACTATGCCAGCCTCAAAGGCCAACGAATCCGTCGTCGTGACGCACGTCTCCAAGGTGTACGGCAGCGGAGCCATTGAGGTGGACGCGCTCATAGACGTGAATTTCTCCTTGAAAAAGGGGGAATTCGTTGCGATAGTCGGGCCCTCTGGAAGCGGCAAGTCCACGCTGATGCACATACTCGGCACTATAGACAAGCCCACAATGGGCGAGGTCTACATAGACGGGGAGGCTACATCGGAAATGGACGGCAACAGGCTTGCGGAATTCAGGAACAAGAAGCTGGGTTTCGTTTTCCAGGCATTCAACCTGATCAACGGCCTGGATGCTGAGATGAACGTCGAATTGCCGTTGATGGCAAGCCCGATGCCGATGGACGAGAGGAAGGAAAGGGCCGACGATATACTTGTCCAGCTGGGGCTCGGCGACAGGCTGAGGATGAAGCCCACGCAGCTCAGCGGAGGGCAGCAGCAGCGGGTTGCAATAGCCAGGGCATTGGTCAACAGCCCGGCGATGGTCCTTGCTGACGAGCCGACAGGAAACCTTGACACCAAGTCCGGCGACGACGTAATAAAGCTCTTCAAGAGCATAAGCAGGAGCAAGGGCGTTACTATAGTCATGGTCACGCACAATACGGATATTACCAAGTTTTGCGATCGTGTCATACACATACGTGACGGGAAAATAGAGAAAATAGAGGTATACAAATGAACAGGTTGAACATATTCGGGATCATGGTGCTGGCTGTAATGCTTACAGTCGGGTTTGCATTTGCGGGCACGAGCGGCCCTGCGCCAATACCACCGCCGCCGAACTTCCAGATAAGCACGAACGTAATAACCCTTTGCAAGGGCATGCTGAACAGCGTGCCTATTTCCATAAAGACGCCCAAGGGCGCCGCCGTTATGGAAAACGTGCAGCTCAGCCTCACCAATTCCAGGTATGCCTATACTGTTGGCAACGGAACGGTGAGCGCGGTCAACGTAACAGCAAATGCAACGAAGACCGTGCCCCTCATGGTGTTCGTGAGCCTCAACGCAACGCCGCTCATATCGACTGGCATGAGCATAAACTACCAGTATCTTACGCTTTACACCGATACTGAGGTAAGGAACATAAGCTTCGGCACGGAGACATGCGCCACCCCGCTTTTAGTCTCCGTTTCCCCCGGAATACTAACCGCAGGCAGGATACAGAACGTAACCCTGAATTTCACCAACACCGGAAACACCGTGCTCAATTACCTTTCGATACACGCCTCACTGCCAGGGGCTGACGGCACCTTCCTTGGATTGCAGCCGATACAGATAAGCTCGATAGCGCCGAAGGGCAGCGCCAGCATAAAGGAGGAGATATACGTGTTCAACAACGCCTCGCAGTCGTTCCCGATAAACATGTCTGTCAACTTCTACAACGTGAGCAGCCTCGTCCAGATGAGCGTGAATCCCATAATGCTGTCAAGCGGGCTGATAAACATAACGCCGTCAAGCACCACACTCTCGCCGCCGACTCCGGCTTCGGGAAGCATATTCTCAATATCCTTCGTGCTCACCAACGTGGGGACTACCAAGGCCTCTGCAGTGACGGCCACGGCGCTTGCGCCCAAGGGGTTCTCCTCTTACGGCACCAACTCGACTTTCGTGGGCGACATGGCAGTCGATACCCAGACGCCTGTAACGCTTACCCTGATATCGCAGGGCTCGCTTGCAGCTGGAAACTACACGATACCGGTAAGGGTGAACTACCTGAACAACCTGAGGCAGAACCTCAGCACCACAATCTACGTGCCCGTGGAGATCACTAAGGTGCTCTCCTCTAACTCGCTTTCGAATGGAAGGCAGGGCAGGTCTGGCGGAGGCAGCTCCCTTGTATTCCTTGCGCTGATAATAATAGTCATAGCAGTATTGGTGCTCTTCCTTATGGAAAGGGGGAAGCACAAGAAGCTCAAGGAGGAGCACAGGCGCCTCAAGAGCATGCAAAAATAGAAAAGGTTCGCATGTATGGACATAAGGGACACGCTATGGCTCAGCTACAAGGATCTTAGCGAGAAGAGGGTGAGGACCGCGCTCACCATAGTGATGGTGGTGATAGGGGTTGCGGCAATAGTCGCGCTGACCTCCGTTACGGCAGGCATAAACGAGAGCATAAGCTCGCAGCTCAACACCCTGGGCCCGACATCCATTCTCCTTACGGCAGGGACCCCTGCAGGGTTTACCATAGCGGACATAGCCAAGATATCCTCACTGCCCAACGTGACCGGCGTGACGCCCGCATTGTCGGGAAGCGGGTACATATATGCGGGAAACCAGAACGTGTCCGTAACCATAATAGGCGTGGAGAGCAGCGGCATAACCAAGCTGCTGGGGCAGAACGTGAGCTTCTTGCAGGGCTCGCTGTATTCGGATTCCATAAACCCGGAGATAGTCGTGGGGCACGGCGTCGCATTCCCCGGAGGCGCAGGGAGCTCGCAGAAGATAAGCGTGGGCCAGACGGCAACATTGAGGCTCATAAGCGACAGGGGCAGCGAAACGCTTGCGGTGCCTGTTGTAGGTGTGCTGCCAACGTACAGCAGCGCAATAATACCTATAGACACTTCCATATTCGTGTCCCTGCAGGCAGCTGAGTTGCTTTTCCACAGGTCATCCTTCAACGAGATGGACGTCGCGGCGTCCAATGCGACCAGCGTCAATGCCACTGCTGCGCTCATAACAAGCATATACGGCAGCAGCGCCAGGGTGATAACGGTAGCTTCGATACTCGCTACGGTAGCCTCCATAACAAGCTCCCTTGGATTGCTCTTCGGGGCGATTGCAGGGGTGTCGCTGCTTGTAGCCGCAATAGGCATAATGAACATAATGCTGATAGCTGTATACGAAAGGACGCACGAGATAGGCATCATGAAATCCGTAGGATTCAAGAACAAGAACGTGCTCACCATTTTCCTGACGCAGGCGCTGATAATAGGGATAGTCGGCGGCATAATAGGCATAGGATTGGGTGCTGCAGCGTCATACGGGCTATCTGCCGCATTCAGCAGGGGCAGCAGCAGCACTCCGACCACATCAAGCTCTAATGCCGGGCCCAAGGGCGGAGGAGGGGGAGGCGCTGTCTTAGGCGGTGGAGGAGGAGGCGGAGGCTCCAGCAGCTCATCGCTCAGCTTCCACCCGGTCTTTCCGCCCACAACCATAGTGCTTGCGCTGCTGATCGCAATAGTCGTCAGCATAGTTGCAGGATTATATCCTGCATGGAGGGCATCAAAGATGGAGCCGATAGACGCTCTTAGGAGCCTATAGGGGCTTGAATGTTTTTTATGTGATTTATATGGACAAGAATTCTGGAAAACTGGTAGTACTGGGAGTTTGCGCGCATCCCGACGACCTTGACGCGGGGGCAGGCGGCACGTTCGCCAAATGGGCGAAGGAGGGCGCGGAATGCCATTACCTCATATGCACCGATGGAGGCAGGGGATCCGTTGACCCGACGATCAGCTCCAAGAAGCTCATGGAAATAAGGAAGAAGGAGCAGCTTGCAGCTGGAAAGATACTTGGATTGAAGGGGGTCCATTTCCTGGATTACAAGGACATGGAGCTGGTCCCGGACATGGGTCTCAAGAGGGACATAGTGAAATACATCAGGAAGCTGAAGCCTGACGTAGTGGTGACTACAGACCCCACTTTCGTGTATTCCAAGATGGGGTTCATAAACCACTCGGACCACAGGGCAGCCGGGCTTGCCACCATAGATGCAATTTACCCGCTTGCGAAGAACTCGTTCGCGTTCAAGGAGTTGGAAAGGGCCGGCCTGAAGCCGCACAGGGTAAAGGTGATTTACCTGATAAATTTCGCCGAAGGGAACGAATTCGTGGACATATCAAAAACCATGGACCTAAAGGTCAGGGCGATAGCCGAGCACAGGACGCAGGGCCTGAGCAGGAATGCGGAGATGTTCAGGAGGATAGGCGGCATGGTAGGGAAGAAGGCAGGCTACAAATACGCAGAGCTGTTCGTGAAGATAGACCTTGAGCACGCGCTCAACAGGTGACCAGGCGGCAAACAGCCGTTATCTTATGGCGTATACCGTATCCCCTGAATTCACGCTGCCGTCGATCTTTATGCCTACCGAGGAGCCCTTGGAGGCGCTTTTCACGCTCTTCTTGTTTATCTGCATGCTGGATACTATCATCCTTACAGGCTCGTCTGGACTGTCTATCTCTATCGTGTCGCCCAACTTGAGGCTTGATGTAAGGGATATGGCTGCAACGCCCAAGTTGCTGAAAAACTTTTCAACCCTGCCAATCCGCACGCGCTTCTGCTCCGTGTCTGGTTGCACATTACCGGATTCTGGCTCTTTGCCGTATCCGAGCAGTTCGTCCAGGTCCTCGTCCCTGGTCTTTCTGGAAGGACTGACGCTGTTTTCATAATCCTCGATGTCGGACATCAGGTCGTCTAGATCGTGCATGGTTGATACACCTGTTTTATAATATGACAGCAGTTATTTAATAGCTAATACCGAGCACGCGTTTATTCGCCTTTTTGCGCCTAAGATTTTTGCAAAACCAGACGGTAAAATTCGGCTTTTCGGTTTTTGAAACCTAACAATAAAAAAGGGTATTTAGCCTTTTTTAGTAATAATCTTAGTGGGTGATGTAATATGCCAGAATACATATGTGACGTATGCGAAATAAATTTCGCATCGCAAAGAGAACTGGATGAGCACATGAAAAAGCAGCACGCCGGAGAGACTGAAAACAGGGGCGCGGAGAAGCCCGGAAAAAGGCAGTAATCTCATAAGAACACTGCAAGTGCATGTTGCGGGGTGCGCTGCATCCCGCAACGCCTAGTTGTACAAGCGTCTTCAGAGTATTTATTTTACTAAATAAAGTTTATTTTCCTGCAAAGAAACAAACAAAACAAATTTAAATGCCGTAACTCCAATTATCGTTAGTAGATGGTAAGATGGAGCAAAAAACAGTATTGGTAAGCCAGACGTGCGTGGTGCAAAAGCCAGGCAGTGATTCCGGATCTGTCATGGAGGTACTAAGGAGATACTCGGATTTATACATGGAGAACCCGGAAAACATCTACAGGTATTTTGAATTGATGCTGAACGATCAAAAACCAGCAGTAAGCATAGAGATATACGGCAAGTCCGCAGAAAGGGTTGTCGCGCTCAGGGAGGATCTGGAAAGGTTCTTCTTCGTCTTCGGCACGGATAATGAGGGCAGCGGCTCCCACCATCTTTCCGTAAGCAAGATAAGATCCATTGCCAAATACGTTTCCATAATAGAGAAGGAGGGTTTTTCCGGCAATGCCGGGACCATAGGGCTTCTTCTTGGATACAAGCTCAACGAGGTAATGGATTACGTAAAAAAGACCCGGGAGGACGGCATCAAGTAATCTATTCCTGCACAGGTATTCTTAGCGCTTTGCTTTTCTTGAAGGCTGGATTTCCAGGCATTCATAGCAGCGGCTGCTTGCGCAGGACGCATCCATCCCGTATATTGAAATTCCGAGCTCTTTCGCGCTGCGCACGAATTCCATCACATAGGCGCCCCTCTTCGTAAGGGAATAATCGGTATGCAAAACGCCGTTCCTTTTTCTTGCCGTTTTCTTTATTACCTGCGCATCTGAAAGTTCCTTCAGGCTGCCGCTCAGGTTCTTCGGGGTTATGCCATTAAGGGCGGATTGGATTGCGTTGAATTGCATGCTAGCGTGCTGGAAATACAGCACCTCCATTATGGGGATCGTCCAGCGCTTCCCGACTATGTGAAGCAGGGAAAGCGTAGGGCATGAATAGAATGCATTTTCCATAATCTGTTTTGTAATATTTGGATATTAAAATGTTGCGGTTGCTAAACTATTTGATTGCCAAAGAAAAATGCAATAAGGCAATCGGTGAAGTTCAGTTGCAATGGTAGATGCCTTGGACAAGCTATCAGATATCGCATACGATGAGGCAAAGGACGAGATTACGGATTATACGATATACAGCAGCCTGTCCAGGATCGCAAAAAACCCAAAGACGAAGATGGTTTTCTCGGAATTGTCAAGAACGGAGCATTCGCACTACAACTTCTGGATGGGGTATAGCAGAAACAGGAAAATAAGACCTAACGCACTTAAGGTCTACCTAGTCATTTTGATGCATTATTTGATGGGCGGAGCATTCGTGATAAAATACCTGGAAAAGGGCGAGACATCCACGATAAAGAAGTACAAATCCCTGGAGCGCCTTGTGCCGAAAAAGGACCTGCCCAGATTCAGGAGGATCATAATCGATGAGGAGCACCACGAGCTGATGTTCGCAAGCCAGATACAGGGGAGCTATGTCAAGTATATTTCCTTCATAGTGCTAGGGCTGGCGGATGCGCTGGTTGAAATAGCCGGCATACACGCGGGATCATTGGGGATATACGATTCCACAAAGCTGACCGGCCTGGCAGGGATAGTTGCAGGGGCAGCGGCATCCATCGCGATGGCATCCGCGGCATACGCACAGGCCAAGCAGGGCTTCAAAGGCTCGGCTGCGCTCGCGGCAGGATACACCGGCATTTCGTATTTCATAAGCGCTGTGATACTCGCGCTGCCCTATTTCCTTACCGAGACCATGCTTATAGCCATAACATCATCTGTGATTCTAGGAATGGCGATAATCGCCACGGTAAGCTGGTACAACTCGGTAATATCGGAAAGCAGCTTCAGGAGGGATTTTGCGGAGCTGGCAGGGATAATGGTAGCCGCGACCATAGTGCTGTTCCTGTTCGGTATAGCAATAAGGGGCATTTTCCACATATCCATCTAGCCTGAGGGGATTGTGCCGCTTTTAAGCCTTTTGAGTCAGGTTTATATATTAAGGGCACGACATTGGCTTGTCAGAGCATTGCAAGTGATGGAATGGCCACGATACACATGCAAAAAGAGGAGGAAAAACGGCATCGTTTCCCATGCCTGAGGGGAAGTGCAGCGGGAACGATGGTCCTATCCGCAGCATTGGCGTGTTCGCCTGCAGTGGCGCAGTCCCAGGCAGGTATGGTAAGAAGGGGCAATATGGCAAGTGCGCCGAGGGCCGCAAGGCAGGTACAGGACGGCTCAGCCAATGCACATAATGGTGCAGTCATGCCAAGTCTCAAGGATTTGAGGTTCAATTTCTTGGAGAAGCCTTACAATTATACAATGTCAAACAGCATTTTGAAGCCTGAAACAGAAAGCAGGTGGCCGAAGCTGGATCAGGGGCTAATGCTTTCTACAATAATTCTAGACGCAATAGACTGGAATCAGACGCTGCACAGGGCGGACCATCTTTACAAATTCAAGAAGAATTCAGGGTACACGTACTACGAAGGCGGAAGCTATTTCGGGGAAACGGTTCCTAAATATGAGGGTGGTCTTCCGCTAATAGGAAGCCCGATCCTTGGTAGTTCGCCATCGCCGAAGCGGGTTAACCTGTATTTCATGGGCTTGGCAGCGGCTGACATCATAATACCGAAGCTGCTAAGGAACCACGATAAGCTCAGGAAGATCTATTTCGGCATAAGGATAGCCGCAGAGTCAGACTGCACGATACGCAACATAAATGGGGATGCGCAATGGGACAAATGGTATTCTTCCAGCGAAACCTGGCTGGACGAAACGTGCAAGGCGCATCCGGATTTATCTTTTTGCCGCACCAGATAATCTTTGTTGGGATTCAAATTCCAACAAAATACTTTCCTAATTGTTTGCTGGCAAAAGGCATATGAACCATTTATGCGCATTATTAATGATTCAATGCTGTTCGGGAAGGCTGCGCCAAGGGAAGAGGTAGACGCATCGGAGCTCAACGCTTATCTTAACAAATGCTTCGATGAAAAACTTAAGAGGCTGTCCGCAAGGACCCCGGCAATAGAGAGGGAGCTGGAGCGCGCATTTTCCTCCTTCAGAAATGCGGTTGAAAAATTTTCGGAATCGGAGGCAGGGCCGAACATGGACTACCTATTCGGGGTCAAGGAAGGCTATCTTATTTCCCAGAAGCCAAACTACTGCAGCTCGTTGCTTCACATCGCATCGGTGCCTCCGGAATATGATGGGAAAAACATATACTACAAGGGGGAAAGCATAGTCAGGTCTTACGGCAAATTCATGACAGAGGTGCTAAAGGCTAACAATACCTTCAAGCTGGTTATGATGGCGTACGCAAAGGAGCTTGGCGACACAAAGACGTCGTTCAATGCGATGGAGCGGCTGTGCAAGGACCTGAGCGGCGAGCTCGGAAGCTGCGGGCAGCAGCTCAATGAGTATAGACGATTGGAAGACAGGATAAAAGCATTGATTGATGACATGTCAAAGATAAGTCTATTCAAGCATTCGCTGGATGGCAAGCCCGAAACAGGGCAATCGCAGGGGAGCGCGGAGGAGGATGCAGCGAAATTCATCGATGGCAAGGAAAAGGAGCTGGAGATGGCAAGGAAGCGCTACAATGACGTTAATCGCTCCGTTACAGGGATCCTTTTACCGATAGAGAGGGTAGCAAGAAAGCACGATTACATAGCTTCCTCGAAGATAAAGCTGACCGATTACATAAAGGAGCCAGCAGAAAGGATACGGAAAGAGGAGGACGTGAGGGAACTTAACAGCCAGATCTCCGCGATAATGGAAGAGATAAGCACCGGGAGGACCAAGGTCAAAAATGCCGACAATCTCGCCATGCAGCTCAGTGCCATAAAGGGCACGAACCTGCTTGGCCTGACGGAATCGTTGCGCGAATGCGGGAATGAAATCAAAATGCTGCAGAAGGAAATAGCAAGAATGCAGGCGGTGCTGCAGGAGCTGGATAAAGGCAAGAATGAAAAGACGAGGATGCTTGAAGAGCGTGAAGAGATAAAGAAAGCGGTAGAAATATGCCGCGCAACAGTTTCTTCGGGAAAAGAGGAGATAGAGAAGCTATTCCATGATTATTATAGAAGGCAGATTACGGTAAATGCAGCGACCGACTGAGATCCTAAGCATATAGAGCCTTGGCTCATCGCCCTCTTTTTTCTTTTGCGACCGCATGCTTTGCAATGAACATGACAATTGCAGCAATGACTAACCAGATGAGGGCATCCTCAGCAAAGATTATGGAATAAAGATTGGTCCAGTAACATGGGGCATACCCGCCGCAATACTTGAAGCGATACGCCATCGGAAAACCGATCCCGTAGGCCGAGCCGCCAGGAGAGGACCACAGCCACCTTACAGGAATCCCGGAAGCGGTTGCAATAACCAGTCCGGCGATTAAAGAAATGAGCAAAATTCTCGCATTAGTTAACTTCATATTATTTTAAACGCAGAAAGAATTAATATTAATGACATATAAAGCCCAGGAGAGCTCTATTAGATATATCCAATTCCCTTTGCATATCTGTAGATATGCAATTATAAGAACTTTGGAAAAGCGTAATATAATATACGGTTAGTTGCATATTATGTCTACAATTACAACTATTTGCTAAAATGTAGACATTATGTCCATAAAGTTTAAATACTTGTTTATTGTAGACATATATGTGTCATTTATAGAGAAGCAAAGGCATGGAAAGCACTTTTACTACTACTTAGTAAAGAGTGTTAGGATCACCCCGGCCAAAGCAAAAAGGCTTAGGATTTTCCTAGGCAGAGAAATACCTAAACATGCCGAATTACAGCAGTATTTTGTGGAACTCGAGAAAAAGACAATGGAAGCCCGGTATCACGCCAAATGGCTTCCTATGGAGCTTGTAGAAAAAGTTGATGATCTTAGTGCTTCTATAACAGTATTTCATAAAATACCTTCAAATGCATTGCCAAAAGACTTTCTGGTCAGATATACTTACAATACAAATGCCATAGAGGGCAATAGGCTGACGCTTAGACAGACTGCACTTGTGCTTAGTGACAGAATAGCCCCAGAGGGCTCGCGGGCGGATGATGTAATAGAGGCACTTAATGCTGTTGATGCATGGAATTTCATCAAATCCTATAGAGGCAGGCTGAATAAGGCATTTGTGTGCAAGGTGCAATATGAAATAACAAAGAACACATCTTGCAGAATTCAAGGAGGTTATAGGGATAGCGGAGTCAGAATATCTGGTTCAGAGCATATCCCACCAAAACCAGAAAAAGTTCCAAAACTGCTTGAAGATCTATTCAAGCAATTCTACAACCAAAAGAAAAATCTGCATCCGATAGAACTAGCGACGTTTCTACATAATAGTTTTGTAAATATACACCCATTTACAGATGGAAATGGAAGAACATCTAGGCTTCTTATGAATTGGATTCTGCTTAGGAACAAGTTTCCGCCAGTAATAATAGAGGTTACAAACAAGGAGCATTATTACAACTCAATTGAAGCTGCAGACAAAGGCGATCAGAAGCCATTTGCAACATTCCTGTGCAATCAGCTACTTGAACAATACACTATTACTGTGTCAAGCTAAAGCCGGGGTTATATATATAATCCCTATTTTGCACCTACTTTATTAAAATTTAAAATCAAACAGACTAAATTCCCTATTCTTTTTAAAATTAACATCTTCAAGTTCGTTTAATAATACTCCCATAGCTTCTTTAATATCATACTCTTCATAGTTTTTAGATTTTAATTTCGAGCAGTAGCTAGAAACAATTTGCTTAATATAATTATTCTTCTTTTTTTCAGTGTATTGGCCTTTTGATGTATCCTTTTCAACCTTTTTCTTAAGTTGTTCTATATACTTTTGCAATTCATCTTCAGCTAAAGCGATCTTTGGTTTAAAACTAATTAGATATAGACCACGAAATTCATTTTGTCTATCATTAATGGTGATAAATTTCTTGTTTTGAGGCCAATTTATAGTTCTACCATCAGCCAGCGGTATAAGAAGCGTCCAAATCCCATTTACAGTTGTACATTTGCATACTACATAAGGATTACTTTCATATTTGCCATCAACTGTAAAATGTCCTCTGCTACCAGCATTAACTCTGACCAAGAAACAATCACAGTCTTTACAAAGATAAGACGTAAATTCTAAAAAACTCGGTAGATATTTTCCAACAGGTGTTCCTCTATAAATCCCTAAATTGCTAACCATGTATGTTAATTTTGCTACTTTTTCTAAATTTTCACAATTACATTCGCAATGTGTACTATCTATATGACATGCTTTACACATATTTGTTACCTTACATGATTTAAAAAATGTCTTCCTTTTGTTTTATATAACTATGCCATTATTGCAGTTTGAACACCACCATATATACTGCGATACCGTTTCCTCATATTTTCCAAAGCCTTTGTTAACAATCTCAGTACCCTTAGTTTTGATGATATCCATCGACTTATTACATTTGTTACAAATTGGTCTTTCTATTGTTTTTATATAAACAGTTTTTTCACCTATCTTAAAAGAAACCACAGGCTTTTCACAATTACAATCCTTTATTTTGCATTTGATTGATGGAACTTTATTTGTATTTATATGTAAGGCAGTCTCATGTATAAATGATACTTTTCTGTCTAAACGGCTATTATTTCTACCACGAACTTTTTCAATAAAACTAGGCTTGATTAAATCGGTTTTATGGTGTGGGATTTTTAATATAGTTACTTTATGTCCACAGAAACCGCAGATATGCTCTTTTTGTTCTTCTGTTGTTAGTTCCATTTGATCATATAAATGATATTATTCATAATAATTTTAAACATACTTTGATCTTAGATGTTTACATTGATTACAAAAATAAGTCTGTTGGCCATTTTTTAATATCCATATATACCTTCATGTCCTTACATGGACAGTTACATTCCTTTTCCTTAAATGCTGGTATTAAATCCATTTCTACTTGCTTAGTAGCTTCATTAAAAAATTCTTTTTTTAAAATTAAACAACTCTTGCACATTTACTCACAATACGTTTTTTTAACTGAAATCTTGCGATACTGCTTGCAATAATCTGTGTGTATTAGCATTAGTACATAAAGAACCCGAGCAAGTAATAAAGGCGATATAATTGCCTTTAGATGCCATTATTACGTTGTCCTCAGTAAAGTATTGTAAACCGTTAATATTTCCTATACTGCTTGCAGAATGCGCTTGTGTAATAAATATTATACTTGCTTGTGGTGTTTGTAAGGTATATTCAGTTAAATTCAAACTTGTTATGTTGTAGTATTCAACGAAATAAGCACTACCAGCTTGCGTATTTGCAAATGTAAGGTTGAAGGCTACTAATTGAATAGGTGTCGGGAATAGATGTATAAGAGATCCATAAGTAGTCTCATTTGCGTTTAATCTGTTTACGCTATATAATCCAATTCCTGATGTGCTATTTGTTCCAAAAGAGCTATTTAATTGACCTTGGGTAAGATATGCCGAGTTTAATGATATTGGAGAAGCTGGTACAAGATAGCTATAATAGACAAAAATTACTGCAATTAACCAAAAGAATACCAATACTTCAATAGTTCCACTTATTAATTTCCTACTTCTTTCATTCATGTTGACTAAATTAAGCAGTTTACCAGCCATGAATCCCAGATAGAATATTATGGCAGTTAGTATTAACACAATAGGGAATGTTAATGTGCCTTTTGCTAATGTGATAAATATTGAACCAAACAAGCTACCAAAAACCTCTTGGTAGAAACGTGCTGCCCTATAAGTAACGAAATCATAAACGAGCAAGATAGCAAATATTATTACAAAATTGATAAAAAGTGTACTTGATGTAAAAAGAGTTGATAATCCAACTGTCCCTTCAAGGTTAAGCAAATGTATTTGAGGTATGCTTAAAATGAGTAAAATTATAGTTATTACGACTGCCTTAATTTGTGGGGTTATATCTTTAAAGGCTTCTGGAAGCTTAACACTCCAAGGTCTTTGTGTGTAACTTTGATTATAATATGTGCTGCTTATGGGTCTATGATACCTATGATGTCTACGAGACACTTTCTTACCCCCTTATTAACCTTAATAACTCACAAACCTTAAATAACTATCCAAAACGTCAAAATCAGCTAAGAGCGTTTAAAAGCTTCTTTAATGTCTTCTTCTTTAGTTCTATGACCTCACCATCCTTCAACTTCTTTAGTTTCTTCCTTAAATAAAACAAACTCCTTCTTGAAATACCTATTTTTCGTGCATCCGATAACGTTATTTTCGATAAGATACCTGTTATCTTGTCCTTAGATGCGTTATCATAAACGACATAATCGTTATCCGAAACGCCGATTATTTCGGATTCATCAAGATTATTCGACTCTTTTCCTATGTGGATAACGTTATCAACAGTTATTTTCTTGCGTGATAACGTGCCGATATCGCCATCGTACTTCTCTTCCTTGTGGTTTATGTAGTCAAGAAACATCTCTGATAACGGTTTCCAGTAGTATTGTGTGTTATTTTCGTAGTATTTTCCTGTCTTGTAATCGACAAATGGCATGTATTTGACTGTTTTCGTGAGTTTTGTATAAGGTATTGCTGGTATTATAGCGTTATCCGAACCGTTATCCTTGCGATATCCTATGCCGACATTGATGAAATTGAACGGTTTGATTTGGTTTTTCGTGTTATTCGTGTTGAATTTGTCGAATCTTTTGATTATTCGGGGTGAGGTTATCGATAATTGAGCTACAATTACGTTATCTTTATACTTATTTTGTATCTCTTCTTGCGTTATTTTACTGTCGTGATAACGCAAAATATCTATCCAGAGTTCTTTCTCCCATTCTTTTGGCATACCTGATATGTAGCCTAAGCCGTGTGAGGAGTGTTTCAGGATGGTTATCTCACAGTTATCTACCCTATACAAACAGTACCTTTTCGCTGAAATACCGTAAAACATCACGTTTTTCAATTCTGTACCGTCCTCTGCCTTTTCGACTTTAAACATCTCTGTCTGCTTACTGTAAGGGTTCAAAGTTCTAAAGAACGCTTGCAAACTCTCGACTATTTCAGGGTTTACAAAGATGCTATCGGTGTCGCAATAGGCATAATAGCCGTTATTCTGGTTTACAAACGTCTCTGCTATAGCAAGAATTAACCTTGCACCAGCTGTCGTGAGTGTTGCGACAATAGGATTGAAGGCTTTGCCTTGTGTTTCTTTTTTTTCGACCTCTGTTTTGATGTGTTCAAGGCCATAAATGTCTACAATACTGCTTTCAGGGATGGTATTTACTTCAGCATATATGCCGTATCCGCCTGAATTCGCTATTATCTTGGCTATATGATCCTGATTCTTGAGTTCCTTGTTATCTTTGTCAGGTTTCAGCGTCTCCTTGACCTCAAGTCTATGCTCAATCATGGCCTTAATCAGACTTGTCTTTCTTGGGTCTATGGTCTTGCCGAATAGCTCTACTGGTTTCAAGTCATTCTGAATTTCCTTCGGCACGAATTTATACGCCTTTATGATCTTTGGAACTTTGCCAGTAAGAAGCTTTGCTGCTATTATGTCAGGATAGGCATAGTACAGCTTGCCTTTTACGTGGTTTATGCCTATGTTGTATACGGTTTTGTTTCCGTACTTAGCCCTTACTGGGAATATGTCATAATCAGCATCTACTAATGTTATACCTCTGAACTTTCTCCAAATTTCCTTATTATTAAGGTCGGATAACGTTATTTTGGCTAATAACTTGGGAAATTCGTTATCTTCGATAACGTCTATGTTATCTGTAATAACGTAATCCTGTAATCCGAGAAGCTCGAACATGGTCGGGTACATACTTGTAAAGTCTATGTATGTAACCGGAATCGGCTGCTTTCTGATATGTACATCAGCACGACCACCATAGTAAGTGGACATTATGTAACCCAACATATTCTTGGGAAAATCAGGGTTCTGTGCTGAAAATGATCTTATGTTCATGGCCTTTATGTATGCCTTACCTATGGATGCTGGTGAATACAAGCTGTTTAATGGTACGGATAGATTGTATGATTCGAACTCTTTGGATAATGCTACATAGAGGTCGTATGATGCCAAAACGTCATTTACACAGTAATCTATGTAATCCAGCGTTATCATGCCGTGTTCTTCGACCTTTTTCTTCTTGTGAGGTACATCGAATTTCTCGCAAGCACTCTCAAGCGTATGGGATTTATCTGTTAATGCAAAGGATAACGTCTTTAGATCAACGAAAGTACCAGCGTACTTTCTTATCTTGGTTCGATTCTTTGAGAACGGCTTGGTGAATCCGATAAAAGAACACTTAGAATCGATGTGCTTTATCGTGATTCTCGGATCGTAAAGCTTGTCAGACAACTTGAATGAGAATGAATTCTTGTCGTTCTTTGATGTACCGCTGCTTATTGCCATCCTTGATATGTCGAATGGCAAGTTGAAACCAATACATATGGCTCTCCTTTGGTACACGTTTTGATAAAATATCCTTATGAACTGCTCTCTGCTTATTAGCTCTACTTTGTTCTTGGTTGCATACTCACGCAATATTGCTAGCTGCTTTTCGTTTAAATCGGAGCCATGTATGAGCATTAACCCTACACGAATGCCATTTTCCCATATTCCACAGCATCCGAATAGCATGTTTTGGTACATGTCTATGGTAGTCTCGAAATCGAACACAAAGACAAGGTTCGAATTGAAATACTTCTCGAACTGTGGACGGTCTTCTCTTTCATTATCCACATAGCACCTTACAGCCACGTTCATGGTATCTCCCTGTAATGCTGTATGTGGCTTGCCAAGGAATCTGCTAGCAACCTGTAGTCCTTTATGCCAGTTTCATAGTGCATCTGCACCAAAATCTCTTTTACACCTTCAAGAATGAAAGAATTCCTAAGATTCTCTGAATTGTTGGTATAATTCCATCTCGAATCCCAAGCCATTTGACGCTCAGAAATGCGTAAATGGCAAGGAACACATACGGTAGCTGTGATCTCCGAGTTCTTCTCACCAGCTATATGATGATTCTCTAGCCTTTTCCGCATATAACGCACTTCTTGTTCTTCTTCTTTGGGTCTTTTGAGAAGACGTGTTGAACGCACTTTATCGCTTTCTGAACGTGCTTAGGGTCGAGATTCTCCTTCTCTGCCTTGTCAAAGAAGGCTTTGGTTATCTCCCCGACCAGCTTATCGTGCTTCTTTTTCACTTTTTGCCACCCAGCAAAGCCAGTATGATAGCTATCGCTATAGCACCAGCCCCAGCTATCCAAGCCCATCCATCGTCATCCGTGTTTCTTTCGGCTTCTCGTTGTTCTGATGCTGGTTCTTGTGCTGATTCGGGTTCGCTACTTGGTTCTTGTGCTATTGGTTGCTGCCCAGATTCCCTATGGAATCTGGACTTGTGAACCCTATAAGATGCACCGCTACTGAACTGCTTACCGCATTCGGTACATTCTCGCATCGAATCACGCTAGCTCTATTAGGCTGTACTTCGTATCCGAATTACTGTTTCCAGTCCTATGGATCACTAGGTCGTTCTTGCCTTCCTTGATCCGTTGCAGAATGGGTTTCACTATCGGGTTCTTGATGTTGAAGCTGATGCTCTTATGAGCACCGTCCTCTACAGTGTCTTGCAGCTCAAATTCAAGCATTGTCCTCTCGAACTTGTCCTTTGTCTTGTTTATGTTGCCAGTCAGCTTGAGCCGTTTGCTCTCACCATCCAGTAGCCTTACATAAAGGACGTTCTTCTCTATTTCTGCATCGTGTTCTTGCATCGCTTGAGCAAGCGATATTTGCTGCTTTTCCATAGTTGTGGCATTGGTTGTCATGCGATCACACATCAATCTTGTAAATATCGTAAAATTCGGGATTTTCCCTACTCTCCGCTATGGCTCTTATGGATTCGGGGTCGGTATCAAGCGTATGCAGCTTGCCTTTAGCATCCCTCACTTTCTTGCCCTTAAAGGCCTTCAGAGCATCAGGATTGCCAGTATTGAGGTATTCCCTTATAGCTGACTGGTAAGCCCCGATAATCGAAGCTTGCCGTGAATCATTCAATTCTATGAATACTTCCTTGCCGTTCTCGTTTATGGCCATTATACGTGAAATACGGTCAAATTTTGAGGGTTTCCAGCGTCCTTTTACCTTCCTGAAGGCATTGGTAGCCTTCCTTACTGCCAGATGGCCTATTCTGTGTTCTCTGCTTAGCTTGTAGACTGATTTGCCAGTCTTTCGGGCATCGGTAAGCACTTCCAAAGCCCTTTCTCGTATAAGCCGTTCCTTAGCCGTTAGGGAATTCCAAGATCGCTTATAGACTGGTACTGGCTTAGCTTTGAACTGAGCATGTCCTCTAAGTTGTTCTAGGCTGGCCTTTGGATAGAGGCTGTGTAGTCGGGTTATTCTTTGAGTATAATTTGTTCGCTTATCTGAAACTGAAAGCCAGCGTTCAAACTTCGAATATCTATTGCTGAATTTCATCGTAAACACCTTTTACAATAGTATATTGCGCTTTAGCGCATATTTATATACTTAGTTGAGTAAAGTAACTATATGATGTTATGAGAAGGAAAGATAGCTATCAGCGTCAGAGAAGACTAAGGGATGAAAATAGAGACAAGATTCTTACGATAGTTCATGATAGCAAAAAGGTCGATTCAAAAAATAACATCATAGAAGGGGCGACCTTTACAGAATTGCAAAAAAAGACTATGCTTTCTCCAGCTGGTCTAACTAAAATCTTACAGAATTTAGTAACAGAAAAGGCTATTGAAAAAACACTGATAAAAATAGATATCATTATCGAAAAGGGAGACGTCTATAGTGATGGAAAGATAAAACCAGAAAAAAGGTTTACTAAAGGCATGAAACCAGTTTATGTACTTACAGAAAAAGGTCAAGCAGAATATAAAGGTATTTGGTTACTCATGCATACACTTCTAGAGTTAAAAGAAATGGGTAGTAGTTATTCTGGCGGTTTGCTTCTTACGCAAACTAATAACGTTGCAAAACCGCTGCCAAATATTATATGCCACGAAACGAATTATCCAAGTTCATTATCCATCGGTCTAAATACTTTTGCAATATCTGCTAATACCCAAAGGGATTTTATAAAAAATGTCATAAACCAATTAAATAAAACTGATTTAAGTAAAATTCCAGACGGATCAAAATCCATATTCGCATTTGAATTGAACTGGAAAGAATACAAACATTTTGTAAAAGATGTTAAAAACTTTATTGAAGATGTAAGTAGCGACAAGGAATTTTTGACTGATCCGAAACTTGAATTTAAAGATACTGATCTGTACAAATTATCACTTCTTGAATCTTATTTATATAATGCTGACCTTTTTGAAGATTCCACATATCAAGATAAATTTCAGAAATTAGTAAAAAAAGAAAAGTTTGTTTCTGATTTATTATCTTTAGGCATGTGGTCAGACTATTTAGATAAAAAAACATTAAGGGAAGTGGAAAAAGCATTAAAATCTGGCGAAGAACCGTTATCGAATAAAAAATTAGCAAAAAAACTTATCATAAAAGCTGGAAATGGTTTTTATGTTCCGCTTTATGATTACGTTGAAATAATTAAAATTCTAAATTATAATGACCTAAAGTTAAGAAACCGACTTCAAGAATATGAAAATATAAACAAATACAGACCCGATATGAGCTTAGTGCTTAAAATACAAAAGGAACTTAGAGGTGAATCAGAATGAATCCTTTATTGATATCTGGATTTGGTACAAACATAAAAGTAGATAAACGCAAGCTTGTTATTACAAACAAGCTCGATAAAATGCAGATAGAATTCTATCCTCATCAAATACCCTACGATTCGATAATTGTAGATGGCCATACTGGTAACATCACTTTTGAAGCGTTACGCTGGCTGATGAAGCACGATATATCCGTATCTATGCTTAACTGGAATGGAGAGTTACTTAGTGTAGCCTTGCCAAAAGCACCAGTTTCGAGCAAATTAAGGATTATGCAGTATAAAATGTACCTTGATGAGAAAGAAAGGCTTAAGGTAGCAGCTACAATCATAAAAGAAAAGGTTGCAAAGTCGTTTGAACTACTGGAAAAGCTATCAGATTACTATAATTCCATAGACATGAACAAGATCAAAAATGCCTTTGAGAACGAAAATAGACTATTTGGGAAGATTAGAGCCAATGATGAATTGATGACGTATGAAGGCCGAATTGCAGATATCTATTGGGTCAATATAACAAAGATATTTGATAAGCTGTATCCAGAGTTCAGATTTGAGAAAAGAGGCAATAAGACCTACAGCCATAACGTCAATGCCTCTGATGAGATAAACGCACTATTGAATTATGGCTATGCAGTACTGGAATCAGAGATAAGAAAAGATATCAATGCAATAGGCTTAGACGCATCTATCGGGTTCTTGCACGAAATACATAGTGGAAGGGCATCGCTGGTTTGTGATGCTCAAGAATTATATAGATGGCTAATTGACCTATCAGTAATACAACTGTTAGAAGAAAGGAAACTCAAGAAATCCGATTTCATAGTAACAGAGAACTATCACGTCAGATTGAAAGAGCATACCGCTAAGTTGTTGATAGAGAAAATAAGGATAAACTTCAACAAGAGAATGCAGTACAAGGGCAAAAGCCATTCATATGAAGGGGTTCTATTGGATAACGTGAGGATATTAGGGAATCATATCATTGGCAAGTCTAACGAATTGAAATTCAGTTTGCCAGAGATAGATATTGTAAGAGAAGACAACTCAAATATCCGAGATAGGATATTGAACATAAATCCAGAGGAGCGAAAAAAATTAGGTATAAACAAATCGACTTTATGGTATCAAAAGAAGCATATAAAAGAAGGAAAGAAGATAAAGATTTATACTAAAACCAGAGCAAAATTGTGAATCAAATGAAATTAACCGATAAAGTATTTGTTGGTATTCTAATTGTGTGCTTTATTATCGCATCAGTGTTTTATTTCATTAATAAACAAATTTCAACAGATATCTTTGGTTTGTTTTTTATATTGTTATTGACGTATAATTTTGCATTAACACTTACTCATAAAATAAAATTATTTAACAATAGAAAAGGTTTAGCACTTATTTTGGTTTTTGTAATTCTCTTTATATATGCGATTTTATTGCCGAAAACTATTTTATACGCTACATTATTAACTTCAGTTTTGTTGGTTTTAGCTATAATTTCCTTATATTATAACTTAAAAGAAAGATTTCCAGAACCCAAACCAAATAAAAAGATAGTCAAGGTTTGGGAAGATTACGATCTAATACAAAATGTAATAGTTCAATTGCTTTTGCCTATTCTAATCTTATCTTTCACATTATTTGCTCCAACTTACCAATTAAGAATTGGGATTATTTTAGTAAGTTTTATTGTTTTTATACTGATGGTAAAATTTGCTTTGAAACTTCCTTTAAAAATATTTTTAGGTGCGTACCAATATTCTGAAAATAAAAATAACGAAGTACTAAAGAAACTACGTGAAGGCCGTTCAAAGAAAGAAATATATTCAATGAATTTAACCTTTCATATAGTCTATGCATATATATTTACCTTATTTGTGGTAGCAATTCCAGTAATTGTAGGTTTTTCATCAAATCCCTTTAGTAATATAAATATACAGCAAGATTTAATCGCTTTAATTTCTTCGCTCTTAGTTGCAGTAAGCATCATTACTGCATTAATGAACCAATCATTAAGCAAATTTAACATTTACAAACAGACTAGCTCTCTTTTGCCCTTTACAGCCTATCTTTTTGTTTCAATCCTTTCCTTAATGACATTAATTTTTGATGAGATAAGATTGAGTTTAGTTCTTACAGCAATATCGATGTTCTTATTATTTTCACTTATGGGTTCTTTCTTATTTTATTCCAAACTTGCAGCAAAAAGGAAAAGGTAACTTTATGGTACGTAATAAAAAACATAATATTATAGAATTTATAAAATCAAACAAAGCACAAATAATAATTCTAATCTTGTTAATTTCATTATTCGGCTATATATTCTATTTTTATAGACATAATTTAGCTGCTTTGTATCCCAAACTTCTTTTAGAACTTACAATAGTTCCGTTTGTAGGTTTAATAGTTTTGAGCGTATTAAAGAAGTTTCAGGTCATAAATGATAAGATCAAAACTCTTATGGCTGAAATTATAGTCATAGCATATCTAATATTTGTTTTTGCATGGGTTTATCCGAAGACCTATTATATTTTCAACTATGGTATTAGTAATTTTATACTAACTACCACAGCAGTACTCTGGAATATTTGTTGTTTTATCCTAACCGTATCTGTAATATCTATCGCAACAAAATCTTCCAAGAGGCTTAATTATTTTCTCTTATCCTTGTGTTCTTCATTTGCCTTTTTCGTGTTTATAGCTTCTTATTATGCATTGTATAAGATAAATGATAATGTACTATCCGCATTCTCCTATGCAAATTCTTACACTTCATCAGGTGCAATACCATTCTTCTTAGGCTTCCTTTTAGCTGCATCATTGGCTGTTTTTGGTATAATTATCGCTCTAATAAAACTATCGAAGTTTACTAAGAAGAATTTGAATTGGTCTACGGTTCGAGATAATAGATATAAAATAGTAATTTCGGTATTCGCTTTGGCACTGATCGGGATTGTAATAATTTACTTTATAAATGCAACTGGAAATCTTATTAGATTTAGTACTAATTTAGCCTACATGTCAAATTATCAACCAAGTAATTTCAATTCTAATCAATTAACTACCCAAAGTTGCGATGTTCAAAGTCCAACTAATTCATCACAGATACCAGTTTGTAATTATTCGATAAGAGATATGAAGACAATTTTTAATTCTGTAGAAAACATACTGTTTGACACAATAGTTCTATTGTGTTCAGCAGTTGCCCTTTTCACGTTAAGGGTCTTGGAAGGACTTGAACTTGATCTATAAAAAATTCATGGTAAGTTATATGGATAATTTTAAGATAGCTCAACATAATAGTATATATCACACTTCTAAAATAAAAATAAGTCTTTGGGACATGCTTTCCGATTTTGGAGAGAAAATAGCAGATAGAGACAAATTTGCAAATGCTATTCTCAGTGCTAATGGGTGGGATAAAATTACAAAGACATACAACATTTCACCTTTGCTTTGGGATTCTTTAAGCTATTTTATTGAAGCTGTAGAATGCTACAGAGATGGCTTGTTTTTAGGGTCTGCAGTACTGTGTAGAGCATCAATTGATAATGCCTTATACTCTGTAGTCCACCACATATCAGCTTTGGAAATAAATATGAGACAAATTAGACCTTTAAAAGAAATAATAAAACAAGGAAAGTCATTTCGAGTTAGAATAACAGAAATAAGCCCATATGATGATCCACAAACCATAAGACAGATTAAAGACCCAAAAAGCAAGAAACGTAACTTTATAAGCAGAAAAGATTTATTTGATGCTGGAAAGGAACTTGAAGTGATAGATAGAGATATAGAGAAAAAAATTATTTCTGCAGTTGAAAAAGGAGATATAATAATGCATTATGGTGAGAGTGTACATAGAGTTTTCTTGAATAACAAAAGAGACCAAGAATCTTTAAAACGTCTTGCTAAGCATAGAAAACCACTATTAAATAATCAAAGTACAAAAAAGATGTTAATAGAAACTGCGGAAATTCTCGAACACCTTGTAAGTAAGATGGAAACATTACCCAAAGATATTACAATGCGTGGTTAGAAACCAAATTCTGATGTAAAATGGGATAAATATGTCAAAGATAGACTCTACCTTTAAATTTGATATAGCAAGCAAATTCTATGAAACTGCTAAGGCATGGGCAAAAGTCAGAGTAAAAAAAGATTCGAAAAGAGGTGATTATTACATTGATGTTTTGATAGGCTCTAAAGGAGATAAGAACCCACATGCACACATTGGAATAAATGGAGACCAATCACAAAGATTTTTTGAAACAAGAGGTATTATCAATACTTTTAGTAGAAAGGCAGTAGATAGTAAACAGGGTTTATTAGATGACAGAACCATAAATCTAAAGCCCCAAAAGGGTAAGAATAGCTTTACGTTCAATGTAGTAATTGATGATAGAACGAAAACCATCAAAGTGCTATTTAAGGAGGCTCAATTAAAACCAACTACATAAGGCAAGAAAGCATGTAAAAATAGTTGCAGAATCTGTAGGTCTACTCCTAATAGATAATAAGTAAATAGACCGTATACACTGCTACAATAAAGAGAAAAATCCATGATAGCATTAGGTATAAACCGTTGTAGCTTTTCCGTTTAGACCCGATCCATCTTACAGCAGCCGAAGCTAATAATACTAAGGCTATTATTTGACCTAATGTGCTGATGTGCAGTTTAAAGCTATATGCTAATGCATTTGCATTAGCCTGATTATTTAATGCAATATTTTGACTTAAAGTAATTCCGCTGACAACAAGAACTAAAGAAAATAGAAAGGCTACAATTGTGAGGATATTGCTATAAAGCATTCTTTCTTCATCATCTTTAAAAAGTTTATTGGACTGCCATTCCATAGAGATTTATCTTCAATAAGATATTAAAGCATGATAAAACCAGTGCAAAATGGGGATTATATATATAACCCCGTCAAGCTAAAGCCCCAGGAGGGAATTGAACCCTCGGCCTTCTGCTTTATGGCTTGCTTGCTTTTGATAAAACTTTTCCTAAAAGTTTTGATACCATGCAGACGCTCTGCCACTGAGCTACTGAGGCGCATTAGTTTATAACCGGTTTACAATTTATAGATTATTCTTTTTGCTTGCCTTATTACGGGCAGCCGGTGCAGCCCTGCGTGTATGCGCCGCTGAAGCTTGCACCGGTGATATTGGCCCCATTCAGGTTTGCGTACGCGAGATTCGCGCCCCTGAACTTTGCATTTGCAAAATCCGCGTTTTGCATGTTTGCATACGAGAGGTTGGCGCTTGAAAAATCCGAACCCACGAAATAGCCGTTGACCATGTATGTATACGACAGGTTTGCGCTGCGGAAATAGGTTGATATCCCGATGACGTTCCCCAGATTCGCCCCCTTGAGATCCACGTTATGGAAATTTGCATTTGTGATTATCGCGTATTCAAGATCCGCGTATTCGAAATTGACGCCCTGGTTGAAGTTTGTCCCGGTCATGTTGGCGTTTACCAGATACGCATGTGAAAAGTTGCTTTGGACTATGCTTTCTCCGGACATGTCGTAGCCCCCGACATAGCAGTACGAAGCGTCTTCATGGTTCGGCGGATGCGGGAGCTGGCAGCTCCTGTATGTTAAGCCGAGGTATGTGGCCGTTATCGTGCAGCTCTGCGATGCGACGAAGTACGCGCCTTCCGTGGTTATCCCGCACCCAGATACGGAATGGAACGTGTATATCGTATTGCCGCCCGTCAAAACTGTTGAGTTGTAGAACAGCGTGTGCCCGGTGCCCGATTTATACGTCATCGTAAGCGGCAATTGGCCGTATACGTAGTTTGCGCCGTCAAGTCCTAGTACGTCCGACTTCGGGTCCTGCATTTGCGATATCGCAAATGTGACAAGCACCGGCGGCTTGGATGGCGAGCTCTCTGTCCTGAAACTCCCGCCGTATATGAAGCTGTTGGAAGCGGGGCAGCTGTAGTTGTTGAGGCTTGAGGGCGAATTGGCGCAATAGCCGGCCGACATGCTGAATACGCCGTCATACAGCTCCCCCTGCACCCCTACCGTGCTGAAATTCGCGACGCAGAAGAACCTTTCCCCCGGTATTACGGTATTGGGCGTGCAGTAGCCGCTCGTGCTGTGTATGTTGTTTATGGAGGCGTTGAAACTGGTGAAGTTGACCACGCCGATCTGCCCGGCGCTTGCGAGTATTATCAGCTGCGACCCGGTGTCGTTTGGCAGGTTTATGTATATGAGATCGTGGCAGCTGAATGCGTTGTAGAACGTGCACTGGAATGGCAGTATCGTCTTCGGGAGCGATGTGTACAGTATCAGGAACAGCAGCACCAGCGCTATTATGAGGAAGGTGAACCCGTATGTCGAAAGGAACTCTATCGCCGTCTGCCCATTTGCCCGCATGTTCTTAATAAAGCAACTAGCATATAAATAATTAACCGATTTTGATTGCATGGACGCTTCGGATTACAAGAGCGCGATAAGGGCCCTCGGCGCCCGAAAATCCTTGGGGCAGAACTTCATGGTCAACAGGCAGATAGCTGCAATGGAGTCGGAGTATGCCAGGGATATGAGCGTGGTGGAGCTGGGACCAGGCCTGGGAATACTCACCTTGGAGCTCTGCAAGACCGCAAGGCGCGTAGTTGCCATAGAGAAGGACGAGCGCCTTTTCAATATGCTGGGCTCGGAGCTCAAGTCCAAGAAGCTCAGGCTCATAAACGGCGATTTCTTTTCGATGGAAAAGAAGGAATTCGATGGCATAGACATAATGGTATCTAACATACCGTACAGCCTTTCAAGCAAGACGATATACTGGCTGGGCTCCATGGGCATACCAGCGCTCATATGCATACAGCGTGAATTCGCGGAGCACATGCTTGCTGCTCCGGGGACGCGGAGCTATTCCAAGCTAAGCGTCATATCCGCGCTCAGGTTCAGGGCGCATTTGGTAATGGAGGTAGGTGCGAACAACTTCTACCCTGTGCCTAATGTCGATTCTTCGCTGGTCTATCTTGCGCCAAAGCCAGGGATCATGGACGAAAAGACAGCATCGACTATATCGCTCATAATGGGCCACAAGAAGAAGAGGCTGAGGAATGCGATAGCAGATTCGGCAAAGTCGCTCGGGATATCCAAGGAGTGCGCAAGGCTCGTCTCGGAGAAAATCGGGCATGCTGACGAAAGGCCGTTTCACATGGACCCGGAAACCATACTGGGGGTAGCGAAGGATGTGAACCGCGCCCTCTACTAGAAAGAGTACATCGGCTCCTGGACCTCCTTGAGTATGAGCGCGTTCTTCAGCTTCCCTGTTACGCTTTTTTCCAGCTGGTCAGACCTCTCGCGCCCTAGGACCATCTTGTAGTGCATCGGTATTACAGTCTTCGGTCCTATTTTCTTGGCTGCATTGATCGCGTCCTCTTCTGCCATGGTGTACGTGCCGCCCATCGGGAGCAGGGCGACGTCTATATCCCTGATATTCTCCATTTCAGGTATGAGGTCTGTATCTCCCGCATGGTATATCCTGGTGCCGTCTATGCTTATCACGTAGCCGACCCAGTTCTCGGATTTCGGGTGGAACTTCTGCCTCTCCTCGCTTTTGTTGTATGCTGATACCGCCTCTATCTCCACATCGTTAATCTTTGTCCTGAAGCCGGGCATTGAAACCTCCAGGTGCCTGTACTCCTTCCCGTCAAGGCAGTTCTTCGGTGCTATGATCCTCGTGCTGTCTTTGCGCACCCTGTCTATGTCGGCCTTGCTGTTGTGATCGAAGTGTGGGTGCGTTATGAGCATTATGTCGGCCTTTTCCTTTATGCCATCGCCCACCTTGAATGGGTCTATGAATATTGTCGTGCCCTTTGCCTTTATGTAGAATGCCGCGTGGCCTATCCAGAATATGCTTTCCCTTACGTTCATCTAATCACACAATCACTCTGTTTTTCAAGAATTTAGCGGTTGCGCTTTTCTTTGCTAGGGGCATCGGGCGCCGCATCGCCATAGATAAATATTTATAGAGATAATATGTAGTATTTGCGTATCTTCAATGCGGCAAATGATGGGGATGGTTGGCAAAGAACTATTCACGGCTAAGTGGATCACGCTTGTCTTGCTATTTGCGGCGTTCCTCCCCGTTGCGTTTACCGGAATAGCAAACGGTGCCAGTGCCGGCTCTTCCTACGATTTCATAATAGGCAACACCCTCGGCAACAGCAGCGTCGCGAACTACATAATATCCAACACCTACGCGATGAACTATCTCCTTGCGAATCCGGAAACCCTGGGCTATTTCCTGAACTTTTCAATGGCGACCAACTCCGTGCTGAATAATCCATCGATAACAACTGTAACGATGAACGGGAGTTCCCTTGTATATTTCATGTCCAATCCCTCCTTCGGCAGCGTGCTGCAGAACTACCCGCAGTTCAACAATTTCGTGGGCAGCGGCAACGTTTCAGGCATAACCGCAAACCACGAGCTGCTTACCTGCCTGCTGGCGAATCCCTCCCTAGCTACCGTTGCGCAAAGCCCCTCGACATTCTATTCATTCATAGCCCAGCCGGGAATGCAGAGGATAGAGAATAACACGAACGAATACGCAAGCCTTCTGTGCAATCCCGCGCTTGCCGCGATAGCAGCAAACGGCACCTCTTTGTCGTCCTTTGCATCCTCTTCCTCCTCAACACCCATAACGGGAAACCCCGCGGCATTTACCAGCCTTCTCGGGAATCCCGCATTGCAGAGCATACTCGCCAATCCTAACCTTACAAGGTTCATGGGAAGCTCTGGATCTGCCAGCCTGATGTCCAATCCGCAGTTCATAATTTTCATGAGCAACCCTGCATTCAACAATTTCCTGAATACCGGAGCCACACCTACGCAGGTGTCCGGCCTCATGGGCAATTCAGCCCTCAGCGCCATAACCAGCAACAGCATTAAGCTTGCGGCCCTCCTGGGCAATCCAGGGCTTGCCAGCGTGATAGCAAACCAGGCGGCGCTCGCCTCGATGCTTTCGACACCTAGCCTCAACCCCATTACCGGCAATCCCGCTGTGCTTACAACACTTCTGAGCAATCCTGCTCTCGGTGCAGTTCTAGGCAACGAAAGCAAGATGGTAAGCTTCATGAGCCAGTCCTCGCTTGCGCCAGTTACCACTAACCCGGGGGCGCTTACGTTGCTGTTCAGCAATCCCGCACTTGGCGGCGTCATGGCAAACCCGGCAGGGCTTGGAACCGTGTTCAGCAATCCGATGATGCAATCGTCGATGCAGAACCCGCAGGTGTTCTCGCTGTTCCTCACAACGCCTGCGCTTGCGCAGATAGTAAATAACCCTAACACGTTCGTCAGCCTGATGACTACCACACAGCTGTCGAATTTCCTTTACAGCCCCCAGCAGATGTTCGCGTTCATAAACAACCCCGCATTCGGTGGCATACTGGCAAGCCCCGGGGCCATGACCGGTTTCCTGCAGAGCCCTAATACAGGCACCATAGTCAACAATCCCTATCTCCTTGGCAGCCTTGTGGGCAACCCATCGCTTGGCACCGTAATAAACAATCCGGCCCAGGTAGGCTCCATAATGACTAACCCTGCCCTTGTCCCGATAACCAACAACTCGTACTACACTGCGCAACTTCTGGGAAACCCCGGGCTTGCAGGCATAGCCAGTAACCAGGGGCAGCTTGCAAGCTTCATAGGCAACCCAGCATTCGTAGTCAACGGCAACAACATATTCCAGAACAGCGCGGTGTTCGCGCCGATGCTGAGCAATCCCTCCCTTATAACGCTCATGGCAAACCCCAGCATGCTCTCCGGCTTCCTTGCGAATCCCAGCTACTCAAACATAGCTGGCAATCCGGCGCTGCTCGGGGGCCTGTTCGCCAATCCGCAATTGGGCACGCTTTTGGGCAATCCAACTTATTTCAACACAATGCTCGGAAGCCCCGGCATGGGACCTATACTCGGCAATCCCGCAGCGTTCGCGAACTTCCTTTCAAATCCCTCAATGGTATCGATACTCGGCAATCCTGCGATGCTAGCCAATCTCGGGAACATAGCTACAGGCGCCGCGTTCGGCCAGTTCGTCGGCAGCCCGTCTTTCGTATCGATGATGTCCAATCCGCTTCTTGGGAGCAGCAGCATGCTCGGCAATCCCGCAGCCATAGGCCAGCTGGCAAGCCTTGTATCAGGGAACCCTGCTGCGCTTCCTGTACTCGGGAATCCCGCATTCGCCAGCCTGTTCGGAAGCCCAGCTCTTGCAAGCCTGCTCAACAACCCTGGCGCAGGTGCGATAACCGCAAACCCTGCAACAGAGAGCCTGCTGAGCAACCCGCTCATGTCAGGCCTGCTCGGCGCCCCGACAGCAACAAGCTTCTTCAACAACCCGTCGCTTAGCAACCTCATGGCAAACACGCACATATCATCGGTCCTTGGAAGCAGCGCGCTTGGCACTCTTGCATCTAATCCTGGGCTCAACGGCCTTTTCACGAATTCCCAGCTCAACAACATATTTTCCGGAGGGCCCGCAGGCGCTGGATTGCAGGCGCTCACCTCCTCCGGCGGACTGCTTGGATCAGCATTGTCCGGTGTCGGGTCCTTCGGCGGCCTGGGAATACCTGGAATAGGCGCATGCCCGCTTTCTACGCCATACTTCGGCTTTTGCACATACGTCAACACGACGGTAGTTGAAACGGATTACACCAGCTTTGCAGGAAGCGGCCAGATAACGTCGCTGCCTCCGATATCGCTGCAGAGCCCTACGCCGCTTATTGAGACAGTGCTTAGCGACAACCAGCAGAACGGGCAGTGGCTCATCACCTGCCCAGTGACTCCGAATTCCGCCAACACGCAGCTCTACTTCACCACATCCGCCAATTCCTTCATCGGTGGCAACAGGTGCCTTGCTGACATAACCCCGCTGCTCACGCCGATAAACCTCTACACTTTCGTATGGTGGACACCTTTCACCGTTGCTCTTGCGGACAACTACTACACGATAAGCAACATAGCGAACGGCTGGGTGTACGACATCGCGTATTCAGGGCAGACGCAGACATCCGGCGGCGCGAAATACAACATATCCAACGGCTACAGCACCGAATCCTACATATTCGACCAGGTTCCTTCGTCCACGCAGCACGGGCTTTGGTCATGGAGCGCGAAATACGTCAACCTGAAGAAGACGGACCTCACAAAGCTCCAGTTCACGCAGGAGTACGACAATTTACAGCTCGTCATACCGTTCGTATGCATATACAATTACAACTACAAGGTAACTTCTGCGATAGCTAGCATAAACAACACCAACATATCGGTTCCGCAGGTGAACAACAGCGCGCTCAAGAGCGGAAACTGGTTCAACTACAGCGGCTACCTTTACAGCCCTGTGAAGACGCTTCCTGGAGGCGACACATGCTACTATGCGCTGCTTCTCGGGCAGGAGCTGCAGAACGGCGGTGCATCATGCGGCGGCTGGACAAAGGTATCGACCAACGGCACCATAGAGATAGGGGGAGTCAAGTATTCAGGGCTCAACATATACTACGGATCGGCGAACACAGCATCCGGCAGCTACGCAACGACACCGAAGCCGATGTATTCGGATACGCTGCTGGCGGCATATGCGAACGGCTATGCGGAAGTGAATGCATGGGGGCTCAACTTCACCAACGTCAGCATACTGCCCTACATAAACTACCAGCTTTCCATACCCGCGTCCGCTACGCCCTTGAACAACCAGATAACATTCTACAACCAGACCTACGGCGTTTATACGCCGCACAACTACGCAACGCTCGGAAATTCGCTTGACGAGCTCCCCATGTACGGCGGCACGGAATTCTTCGCAACTTACAACGGCTACCTGACTGAATTCCCGTTCAACGTGGTATCGATAGACTATCCAGATCCTAACAGCCTCACTATGGCGCAGGACAATTTCCTCAGCAACCTAAACCAGCAGCAGGCTGCGCTTGTGGGATTCGGCGTAGGCGCGAACGGCCACGAGACTAAGTTCGGCAGCTTCGTGTACGGGCGAATATACAATCCGCAGTTCATAACCGCGTCGCCCAACGGCTACGTATACGTAATCGCGTCCTCGACGACATGCGGCCTTCTCTGCTTCATATCCTCCACGACTACCACGTACATCTACACCTTCAAGTTCATACCGCAGGGTTACTACAACTTCACGAACTACCAGCCTGCCGCCATTCCGTTCACAGACAATGCAGTTACGTGGAACACCAACTGGAAGAACTATTTCGCGAGCACCTTCCTCTCCGGGAGCCAGAACCTCTACCTCGTTGGAATAAGCCAGCTTTCCTCGGTGAGGCACATACTCGTGGGCTTCAAGATAAACAACGGCGGGGCGCTCTACAAGTTTACGCCGCTTGCCGCGCAGACGGACACTGCCGGAGACCTTTTCTTGGTAGGCGATGTGGACAAGTCCGGTGCGTTCGCGATCGCGGCGCTTACCCCGCCAGGCAGCGGAAACTACGTCGAGAACGACATAGTCGCGGCTCCGCCGTGGTTCCTCCCGAGCGGCGAGCTTGCCGTGTCCCCGGGAGGCCAGTTCGTCTACGTTGGTAATGTTTCGTACAATCCAAGCGGCGGCGGCCTCTTCGCAGATGAGGGCGGGGGCATAGAGGTATACAAGACAAGCCCGCAGGGAGGGCCGAGATCAGGCGTTGCGTCCAACGCGTTCACCTACGTGGGCAACATACCATTGAGCTACTCTAACGACACCTACGACCTGAACATAATAGCCTATCTTGCTAACGGTGGGCCGTACAACGACACGGCAGTGAAGAACGCTTACAAGCCGCTGCTTGCGCAGGGCGTCAACGTCCCTGATACCAGCAATTACCACCATCCTGTTGCGATAGCTGATTCGCAGGGCATACTTTACGTGCTTGACAACTGGAGCTTCGTGATGCCGCAGCAGGCCAGCTACGCTCACATTTCCATACTGATGCTTAGGGCATTCTCCGCGAACGGCGTAGAGATACCCGTGGACCAGCAGGACATAAACGATTTCGTGCCGAAGCCCGGGCAGATAATCACATCGCTGCCCACAGGGGTCACGCCTACGTACGGCTGGGCGCCATACGGATGGCCGCTGTCCGCATCGGTATCGATACCGAACGGAGGCACTGAGACATACTGCGCGCTGGATTGCCAGTACGGGCCGTTTGACACCAACACGCCGTATCCCCCGATAGGCCCGAGGACTGATGCGCTTGACGGGCACATAGGGCCCGGAGCGAACACCGTAGGCATGTATTCGGATTTCAACGGCACGCTTTACCTGATAGCGCATGCGTGGCAGTTCGGCGCCGGAGGAACAAACTGGTGCTGGAACCCGCAGGTCGGCTTCGACTGCGGAAGCAGCATACAGCCCAAGAAGGGACTTTACACCGAACTGCTCGCGTTCAGGCCGAAGATACAGAACTATACAAAGCTGGACTTCATGGCCAACGATTCCGATTACACCTGCTACCTTAACGTGAGCCCGCCGAACCCGGACAACAACCCCTGCATATACAACGCCAACACCGCAATGATACAGTACATATCACCGCCTGTGCTCGGGATCCCTGATTCGTTCGGCTATGCCGAGAGCCTCGGGACGCCGCAGCAGTACCTCAATGTCCAGAACCAGCTTTCCTCGCTGTTCCCCAAGGGCATAGAGACCAACAACTACTACAGCCAGACCAACCAGGAGTTGAACACAGGGCTTGGAACAGCCAACTACAACACGCTTGCAACAGGGCCGCTGGCAAGCGGCACTGCGCCCAGCGTGAGCCTGCCAGGCACATACCTAAGGAGCAGCCTCAACGGCTATGCTGTAGTGCCCTACAACGTAACGCTCATACTCAACCAGTCATGGACTGATACTGGGCTTGACGTGCCGCTCAATCCGCTGTTCCCGGTATGCCCGCCGATATTCGGCACGGGGATAAGCGTCAGCAGCAAGACGACCAGCTACAAGTACCAGGTTACCCCGCTTTCAAGCAAATCAGGCCCGTTGAACCAGACGATAGAGGGAGGAAGTACATACCTTCAGTACCTGCCGCAGCAGACGAATTACGTCCAGAACCTCTCGGATGCGGGGCTCATAATATCGCCGTACATAAATTACCAGCTGTACACCAACAGGCTTCCCGGGGAGATATACATAAACCAGACGATAAGCCCGCAGAGTGCAGCTACTGCAGCGACTTCAAGGGGCGCACCTGTAGTGATAAACGCTGCGCACAACTACAACTACCAGACGCAGCTGTTCCAGCAGGTATCCAGTTTCGGGACCAACTACGGCTATGAGACGCAGATAGCAATACCATCCGCTTCGACAGGCGCTAGTTGCGGAGTGATATGCCAGCCCAACTATTACTATGACAGCAATTACTTCACAGATACGAGCAAGATACAGTACTACAACGAGAACATAACGCAGTTCTTCCAGCTCTTCAACGTATTCCAGCAATCATCGCACCTCGCGAACCTTGTGCTCAACCTCACGACCGCAACTTCGGTGCTGGGGTACAACAGGTTGCTCTACACATACGTTGACAGGTTCAACAACACCGTATCCATGCCCCTTGACGTGAACCTGGCAAACATAACCGTTATGACGCTTACAGCTGATCCGCTGATAAACCCCTCGAACGAGAACCAGACGAGCGTCACGGTGCAGGGAACCGCAACCTACACTACACCCATAGGAACGCACCCGATACCCTCAGGATCCAACATATACCTGTACTGGAACTACAACATAAACTACTACAATTCCACATCATCGCCATCCGGATCCGGCAGCGGCAACCCATCAGCATACTACAAGTGGGCGCTTCTTTGCACGCTTGCGCCGACATCAAAGAGCTGCGCGCTGGCCAACCCGCTGAGCACGCAGACGCAGAAGCAGCCGGACGGGGCGCAGGAGGCCTCGCAGATAGATTATCACACAGAGGCCGGATTGGTCGGAGGATGCCCGAAGCAGCCGAAGAGCCTGTTGACTCCGATAGTATACGACTGCAACATATTCAGCAATACGATAGGCAACGTGATAAGGAACGACCCGAACAACCCGAGCGTATACCAGTACTGCATACCGGTATTCCCGAACGGCACGGGGCTTTTCACCTCGCAGCTCGGCCTCATAGGGGTGACGCAGACAGACGGCTCGGGCAACTTCCACTATACGTTCAACGCGTGCGGCGTCGGCCAGAACAGGGTCATAGCCGTTTATTACGGGAACCCGCCGCCGGAGCCGCTTGACGTCTCGCAAACATGGCTGGGAGCTTCCGGCGGATCAGACCAGTTCTCCGGCCAGATAGACCAGAACGACATACTGGCAAAGGTTCCGGAATACGATTACAGCGACGCGCCGAACTACACTACCACGCAGTTCGAGATAGGGTCCTACGTGCTCAGCTACGGCACGATAGGGATCGCATCCGTGGTTGCGCTGGTAGGGATTGTGGCCATCATAGCGTTCCTTTCAATGGGCAGGAAGCGCAGAAGAAGGAGGGTGAGATGATGCTTCACCTGATCCTGAGCCTGGGTTCCGTATACGCCTTCATACCAGTAGTAGTGATATTCATACTAATACTTGCGGCAAGGGGATCGATAGGAAGGGACTTCTTCGAGGTATTCGGAATAGCCAGCCTTGTGGGCTGGACCAAGGGCATAGCCACGGGCGGCGCGGGAAAGGGAATCGGAAGGGGAAGGGCATACAAGAGCAATGCGGAGCGAACCGCGCCTGCAGCTGGACAGGCTGGAAGGACCCTGCTCGGGCATCAGGACACGTTCAGGTCAAGGAATGACCTTGAGTCGGGAGGAAGGGGAAGGAGGGAGAGCGGCCTCGGACTGAAGCCTGGAAAGTACAACCTGTACGCAAGGACGGAAGCCAACCCCGGAGGCAGGGTTTTGGGTAAGTTCGGCGAAGGCGGCAAAAGGATACACGAGGAGAAGTTCTGGAGGAGGGGATTGCCGGAAAGGTACGGCGAGACGTTCCATGGAGAGCTGTGGGGCAAATATGCAGGGGACAAGACAAGCATACTCGGCAAGATGAGCGACGGCCAGATACACTCGATGCTCAAGCAGTACGGGCTTGACAACAGGACTGCTGGCATGGACAAGGCTGCGCTCGCGGAGTTTGCAGTATACAACCTTTCGCTCATAAGGATTAGCGACTATTACGACAGGAACGTAAGGCCTTCGAAGAAGCCAGGGGGAACGCCTGAGCCGCTCAGGGCGCCGGAGTCCTCGCCCTACCCGCAGGGCGTGCGCATGGCGATAAAGGACTGGTACAAGAACTACTACAACGCGAGAAGGGGCAAGGTGTTCGACACAAGCATAAAGTCGAGGGCAGAAAAGGAGCGCGAGGCAGCAAGGCAGCAGAGGAGCCAGGCCGGCAGGGCGCCATCAGGCGGCGGAGCCACGGGCGGCGCGGGAAAGGAAAGCAGCGGCAATACATCCACTGACAGCAAGCTTGCGCTCATGAGCGACATGTCCCTCGAGGAGATAATGCTGCTCTGCAATTCCTACGGCATACCTGCAAAGAACATAAAGGACAGGGACAGGTACGCAGCATATGCCGCGAGCATGATAGTCGATCCGGGGCAGATAAGCAGGTTCAAGGAGGATTACCTGAAGAGGGGATCGGCCCCGCAAAGCCCGGACGAAAAGAGAAGGGCGGATCTCATCGGCGGGATGTCCCTTGACGACATACAGTCAATGGTCAACAGCTACGGCAACCCGGCAATAGACAGCAGGGACAGGGGCGAGTGGATCAGATACGCGAGCTCGAAGCTCAGCACCGACCAGGTCGAGAAATACATAAACAGCAGGCGCAAACAAAAGTGAACTGTTCATCTGATTGACTTTTCAAGTATGCTGCGCTCGCTTTCTGTAAGTATTTCCTCGCTGCCGATCTTGGCGTTCCCCAAGACGTAAGCGAGTACCTCCATCCTCGTTTCGTTGCCTTTCAGCGTGGCGGTTATCGCATCCTGCGGCTCTTTCGCCGTTACCTGCATTGCTATGTCGTGCATCCATTCGTCGAACAATTTGCTGTACGACATGAGCATCGATATCTGCTCAATTGCAAGAAGGAATTTTTTCAGCCTTTCCACCTGCTGCACCTTCTTCGGGTCGCTCGTGCCTTTTTCAGAAAGGTATTCCCTGTACCTTTCGGCTATGCCATCCTTGTCCTCCATTATCCTGTTTATTATGAACATCTTCATGTCGGTGTCGCTAGGCTTGTCCGGAAGCGTCACCAGCGAGCCGTTTACCTCTATGGCCCTGGAGTCTATCGCATCCTGGAGGGTTTCCATTGCCTGGGTTATCAGCTCCGTCTTTATCTTGTTGAATATGTCCTCGCAGACAAGCCATGCGGGAATATCTCTATCGCCTTGCATAAAATCAGGTGGGGAAATCCTTTGATGAAACAATAAGGTGCCAAACAGCAATATGCTTTCCCGCCCGAGGGCAGTACACACATATCGTAGGCAGGCTTAGCTTCCAAGTTCGGAATGGGATTGGGCGTTTCCCTGCCCCTGTTACCGTTTGACGATAATTATTATGTTGGGAAACATTTAAATAGGTATCAAATTTGTGGAAAAAAATATATATCTGGAGGCTTTTCCATATATTGTGACAGTATGCAAAGGCAGAGAGGCAGGGGAGGCGCAAGCCTGAAGAGCATGGCAACATGCGGCGTGGGCGTATGCTCAGCGGTAGTTGCGCTTTCCATATTTCCCGGATCGCTTGCGCAATACAGGATTGAGCCGCAGCCTTCAGTCCAAAAAACCGCGGAATTGAGCGTGAAAGTGGATAAGGACAGCGATGCGTTCTATGCAGGCTTGTACATGAAGGGCGGGAAATGGGACATAGCAGAACTTAGGAAGAAGCAGGATGAGTATTTCGAGTTCATCAGGGACAACAGGAGGACGGGCAAGTTTTACAGCTACCCGAATGCAATCGAAAGCTTCATGCCGATAATAAACGGCGCGTCAAGGAAATACGGCGTGAATCCGAGAATCATAGCCTCGATAATACAGGCGGAATCTTTCGGATACACATACGCCATAGGCAGCGACGGGGAGATGGGACTGATGCAGCCGGATCCCAACAAGCACCCGAAGGAGATGATGGCAAACTACAGCAGGATATTCGATCCAAGGGTGAACATAGACCTGGGCACCTCACTGTTCAAGGACTATCTTGTGGAGTTCCACGGCAACAGCAGGAAGGCGCTCGAGGCGTACAATGCAGGGGAGAACAGCGTAATCAGGAACAGGCTGCCGAAAAGCACAAGGGAATACGTGAGCAACGTGCTCAGGAGGTGCAGCTTCAGCATACGGATAAGGAGATGATCATATCTTCCTGCCATGCATGCAGCTCGCGCAAAGGCCGGTCTTCTTATCGTAGTCCTTGTCGCATGCGCCCTTGCCGCATAGACTGCAGGTGTTGCCTGCAAGTTTCCCGCATATGTGGCACAATGATGTCCTTCTCATGCAATCATCTTTTTTATTTTGAATCGCCAAGCTGCAGCTCAATGTCTAGCTGGCTTCCCAGGAGCTCCTTCGCGCGCACAAGCGACAGGGGCCTGAGGCCCCTCTTCTTCGCATATGAGCACTGGTACCTTATGTAGCTGTCGTTTATCTTGGTGTTGGGATCTATCTGCTTGCATTTCTCCATGTATTCGCTTATTATCCTGCTTGCTTCATCTACTTCCAGCCCCTTCGAATTCACAAGGTACGGAGCTAGTATCAGGTTGACGGTCCTGTGCCTTACGTCAGCAATTGGGGTTACAAGCAGCTTCTCTATCCATTCCTCCCGCTTGGCACCGCGCAGCCCGCTTGCTGCAACCGCAGGAATCGCCTTCAGATTTATCCCTTTTGAATACTCGGTTACCTGCTTGGGCAGCTCGGATGTCTTTATTGGGAGACCTTTCATTATCTCCCCTGCCATCGCACGCTCAATCACCCTGACCATGTTGTTCCTGCCCAGGAGCACTATGCCGTTGCTCAGCCTCTGGTTCACCAGCTCGAATCCCTGCGCCTTCGGCGCATGGGTCACGTAGTCTATGAAGCTTATGGAAAGGTCGCCGTCAATATGCGCAGTGCCGTGCGCCCGGAACTGCGCAGTCTCGGTTATCCGGATGCCGAGCTGCGAGGCCACCTCGATAATCTCGGGGTTTTCCGATGCGAGGAGCGCAACTGAGGATCTTTTCGCCTCGGCCTCCGCATACGACCTTATCATGTCAGCGCGCCTGAGCGCGCTCAGCAGCATCCTCGAATAAAGGTATGCCATCACGTAGTCCAGCTTCACGGAATTGATGCTTATGCTGCTGTACTCGAGGCCGGAGGTAGTTGCTATGTCTATCTGCTTCCTTGCCATCTCCAGGTATTTCAGCTTCAGCTCGCTGCCCTGGTCGTGGACTATGCCCTTGGCTTCCCTGGTAAACGGGTACTTGTACGCAAAGTCCAGTGCGGCTGAATCAACCATAATGTATATTAAGCAATTAACCTATAAGAATATTTTCTGATGGGGGAAATGATAGTCATAGACATAGAGACGACCGGTCAGGTGCCTTGGGAGCATTCCATACTGAGCATAGGCGCAGTGGATTTCAACAATCCAGGCAACCAGTTCTATATGGAATGCACGGCCAGGCGGGGCGCGAAGATAGACCAGAGGGCGCTGGAAATAAACGGGTTCACGATGGACGAGATAACCAGCGGCAAAAAGGAAAGCATGGAGCACATGTTAAGGGAATTCGTGGCATGGGCCGGCAAGGTGAGCGACATGACGCTTGCAGGGCACAACCATTACATGGACGTGTATTTCCTTGAGTACTCGTTGAACCTCTTCGGGATAGAAAGCCCTTTCAGGTACAGGCTCGTTGACACGCACACGCTCGTATATGCGCACATGCTCTCCAGGAATCTGGATATACCGCTGGACAGGAACGGCTCGGGAATAAACTCCGAAGTTTTCCTTAAATACTGCGGGCTTCCGAAGGAGCCGGTGCCGCACAACGGGCTTGCCGGTGCGAAGATCGAGGCGGAGGCGCTTTCCAGGCTCATGTTCGGAAAGGGCATAATAAGCGAGTACAAAGAGTTCGCGATTCCGGAGTACCTCGAAAGGTAAGTGATATTATGATAGTTTTGGACATGGAGATGTCAGGATTGGACATAAGGAGGAATTCCATACTGAGCATAGGCGCAGTGGATTTCAACAATCCAGGCAACCAGTTCTACATGGAATGCAGGCTGAGGAAGTACGGGAAGTTCGATTCTGAGGCGCTTGCGGTGAACGGCTTCACCGAGAAGGGCATAAGGGACAGGAAGAAGCCCAGCGAGGAAAACATGCTCCGCGAGTTCTGCAAGTGGATGGATTCGGTGAACGACAGGACGATAGCAGGGCACAACGTCCAGTTCGACATACGTTTCCTCAAGCACGCATTGTACAAGTACGGCATAGACTACAAGGTGGGGAGCAGGTGCGTTGACACGTATGCGTTGGCGTACATAAACATGCTCAAAGGCAGGAGGAACCCGCCGATGAAGGAGAACCGCGCGGACATAACATCGAACGTTGTATTCAGGTACTGCGGGCTTGACAGGGAGCCTGACCCGCACAACGCGCTGACCGGTGCAAAGATGATGGCAGAATCGATATCAAGGATTGTCTACGGTAGGAGCATAATCGATGAATTCGGGCCTTTCAGGATCCCGGATTACCTGAAGCAGTGACGGGTTTATCCAGGTCGGAAGAATAGAGAGCAAGGTTTAAATACCCTATTCTATATAACTATTAACGTTTGTTTTTTTCTTTATGTAAGTCCTATTTGTTGGATTTAGAACCTTTACTGTGAAAATTCCTTTTTGGAATTGGATGTAGTCTTGAGGAATGTAAAGAGAGAAATCGCAACGCAATTGCTAAACAATTGCCAAACTCCAGATAAGGAGGCACATCGACTCCAGTCGATGCTGCTGGAGGACACTGCTATCAGATTTCGACAGCCATGCAAGTTAGCTCAGCGACTTCGCTGGGCAGCGTACGGCTCAGTAACACGTGGTCAATCTACCGTAAAGAGGGGGATAACGATGGGAAACTGTCGCTAATACCCCATAGGTTAGGACACCTGGAAGGAGTCCTAGCCAAAAAGGTTGCAAATTGGAGCATTACCGCTTTACGATGAGACTGCGGCGGATCAGGCTGTTGGCGGGGTAACGGCCCACCAAACCGATAACCTGTAGGGGATGTGAGAGCATAGGCCCCGAGAAGGGCACTGAGACAAGGGCCCTAGCGCTACGGCGTGCAGCAGGCGCGCAAACTCCACAATGCGCGTAAGCGTGATGGGGGGAATCTGAGCGATTCACTTCGGTGAATCTTTTGCCAAGTTTAGTCAGCTTGGCGAATAAGTGCTGGGCAAGACCGGTGGCAGCCGCCACGGTAATACCGGCAGCACAAGTGGTGTCCACGATTATTGGGCTTAAAGCGCTCGTAGCTGGCAAGTACCGTCTCGTGTGAAATATTGGCGCTCAACGTCAATGCGGGCACGAGATACCTACTTGCTAGGGAGCGGGTGAGGTCAGGAGTACTTATGGGGAAGGGGTAAAATCCTATAATCCTATAAGGACTAACGGTGGCGAAGGCGCCTGACTAGAACGCATCCGACAGTGAGGGGCGAAGGCTAGGAGAACGAATCGGATTAGATACCCGAGTAGCCCTAGCAGTAAATCATGCAGACTCTGATGTTGCACATATCTCGAATATGTGCAGTACCGTAGCGCAAGTGTTAAGTCTGCCGCCTGGGGAGTACGGTCGCAAGATTGAAACTTAAAGCAATTGGCGGGGGAGCACCACAAGGGGTGGATGCTGCGGTTTAATTGAATTCAACGTCGGAAATATTACCAGGAGCGACGGCAGGATGAAGGCCAGACTAAAGATCTTGCTTGACGAGCCGAGAGGTAGTGCATGGCGATCGTCAGCTCGTGGTGTGAACTGTCCGGTTAAGTCCGGTAACGAGCGAGACCTTCGCTAACAGTTGCTACCGGTGTAGAGATACACCGGGCACTCTGTTAGGACCGCCTCTGTTTAAAGAGGAGGAAGGAGAGGGCAACGGTACGTCAGTATGCTCTGAATCTTCTGGGCAACACGTGGCATACAAAGGTTGGCACAATGAGATGCAACACCGAGAGGTGAAGCAAATCCCCTAAAACCAGCCCGAGTTCGGATTGAGGGCTGAAACTCGCCCTCATGAAGCTGGAATCCCTAGTAATCGCATGTCACTATCGTGCGGTGAATATGTCCCAGCTCCTTGCACACACCGCCTGCCAAGTCACCCAAGTGGGGTCCTAGTGAGGCAGTGCCTTTCAAGGCATTTTCGAGTTAGGGTTCCGTGAGGAGGGCTAAGGCATAACAAGGTATCCGTAGGGGAACCTGCGGATAGATCACCTCGAATACAATTAGTGTGCAACAGCGCGATTCTCTCGCATTAAACCTCAAGGCTACGATTTTTGTAAGCTCAGCGCGAGCTTTATAATAATCCATTTGGAAAGGAAAAGTAGATTAATAGTGGTATCCTATGACCAAACAACAAAAGGTAAAGACCAATTATAAAGAACGTGTATGGTCTGTTGAAGAAGGAGAAAGGTTAATGCATCAGAGAAATCCAAATAATTTAATGCTTAGGTCTGCTGAACTTGAAGCAAAAAGAGATTATGATGGGGCTATAAAGGCAATAGAAAGTGCAATTAAAAAGAATCCGAAAACAACACCATTAACTTTTTACCTTTCTGATTTGTTAAGGCGTAAACAGATATACGAATCCGGAATAGCACGCGAATCAAAAAAGCATAAAACTGCCAGAGCATAACAAGGTATCCGTAGGGGAACCTGCGGATAGATCACTCGAATATAATTAGTGTGCAAAGTTGCGTTTCCTCGCATTAAACCTCAAGACTACGATTTTTTGAAGGATTAGCGTGAGCTGTATTTGGAATTATTGGATAATACCTTTTGAATTTGTTTATAATGGCCGAAAATATGATTAGCGTCTGTCCCATCAAAAAGCCATCCGAATCTTTTTGAGTCGGCTTTTAAATCAGTTATCCCTATCCGCTTCATCTCCCTTTTTACTATCTTATACTGGTGCTTCCATTCTTTTATCAAAGCACTATTGGAATATGTCTTGTATCGTTTGACTGACTTTTTATTGAAATCATCAAAATTATTTGTATGAGACCACCAGGCCCTTTTACGCGTTTTATATAGCTTGTATAATGTCCTTGCATCCTCTCTTTCCCAACCGACTAAATGAGCAACAACATCCTTAATTGTCCAATTTTCGTTCACTTTTAGTTTCCAATCACCTTTGTCCAGTCTTTCTAGTAATTTAAAGAATTCTTTATGAAGTTTATCAACTTCCACAAAATCACCCGGTATATACCATCTTTATTCACAATAAGTCATTCTTTTTCAAGAAATTCCTTACTTTTGTAAAAATAAATCTGTAGCCCTTGGCATTAGGATGCAGGCCATCTTCCAATAAAATTTTGTAATCCTTTTTCAGCATTATCTTATTTATATCCAGAAAAGGCAAATTCTCGTGTTTGCAACATTCTTTGATTATGTTGTTGAATCTTGTCACCCTCTCATTTGTCAATACAGTACCACTGCGCTGCAAAGTCTTTGATTCGTCAACTGGAAGAAGCCCCAGGAATGCCACCTTCTGATTTAATGATGTTGCATTTCTTATGAGTTCTAAAACGTTGCTTCTGAATTTGCCTTCTTTAATCAGTATATTCTCTTCAGAGACAAAGTTATTGTACTTTGTATCGTTAGTCCCTATCGCTATTATCGTTGTGCAAGCATCCATTTGCTCCTTGGATCTTAGTCTGGCTTTTGTTTCGATGTTAAGCCTTTCCAGTAATTCAGATGAGTCTTGGCCAGGTATCCCTAAATTATAGACTTTATTCCCATCGTTAAGCTGTTCAAACCATTTCTTCAGATAACCGCACCAACCACCATTATAGCCTTCCCCGAAGGTGATGCTGTCCCCAAAGCACAAAATCGTACTCAAACAATCATTCCACACAGTTTCATTAGATTACCAACATATATCTTTATTGAATACTTTATTATATTTTCAAAGATCAATAAAAACGTGTTATAAATGGCCGAATCCAAATTTGCACAGCCAAAAAGCAAGGATTGGACAAAATCGTTAACCTCCAATCCCTTTATCCAGAAGAAACTTGCCGAAAGGGATCCGATAGAGGTTATGATGAGCGGAGCCGACCGTAAAACAGGTAATTTCGCCCTGCTTTTCAGCTGCATTGCCTTGAGCAAGCATGCAGAGATAACAGGGGTATTGGACACCACTTCGAGTGCTTTTCAGGCTGCTGCAAGGAGCGAGGTTTGGAATTACTGGGTCAAGTACCCAATATCTTCAATAAAGGCGCAATTGAGGAAATAGGGATTTATGAGGTGGACAAATGGCGAAAAAACTACCCTTGAGCCCTGACATCAGCTACTTCCTTGGAGCATATCGCTGCAACCGCATTTACAGGAATATTTACCTGCATGCTGCAGACAAGAAGCTTGTCGAACGCTTTGTCAAGATAGCGATAATGGAATTGGGCACCAAGGCTGATGCTGTAAGTGTTACAATCGACGGCAAATTTGCAAATGCGGAGATTGGCAATTCCAAGCTAAAGAAGCTGCTAGATAAAGCACTGGAGGAGAGGGACAGGATATTCAAGTACAGGAACGAGTATTCGGCAAGCTATTTCGCCGCGATGTTCGACTGCAACGGGGCGATGGACAGGAAGGGAATGTTCGTGAGGGGAATGGACTCATACGACAGGATCATTCTCGAAAGGATAGGCTTCCATACAAAAGGCGGCTCCGGAAAATGCTATTTCAGGAACGGAAACGACTTCTTCATGTTCATCGCGCCATTCAGCATAAAGGCGCAACTGATCAACAGGTACGTCGAGGAGAGGAGCACAGGCTAATGAAACGGATATGAGCTCACCTGCTCAGGAGCTCGATAAGAACGCCCTCATTGTCATTCTCGGCCGCGCGGACCCTCTTTCGCACCTTGCATTTCCTGCATTCGTATATTATTATGAACCCGTTCCTGTCGTTTTCAGACTTTACAGGCTCCATGAGGCCGCCGCAGTCCGAAGCCCTGTCCCCGGGGTTTATGTCCATGTGCTTGCTCCACAGGCACCTTGGGCAGTGATCCGTATACCCGGTGCCTTTTACGTTCTTTTTGCACACGTCACACGTGAAATTTTCCTGGTTCTTCGAAAATCTCCTGGAATTTTGCTCCATGCACTCCACTGTTATCAAAAGGCATAAAATCCTTAATTTGTATTGTTCTTAGGGTATTTAAATGCGATTGGAAGAGGATTCATTCGGAAGCATAAAAGTGCCGTCGGACGCCTACTACGGGCCTTTCACGCAAAGGTCGATGGACAACTTCCACATTTCAGGGACTTATTTCCAGAAGGAATTCATACACGCGTATGCGATTCTGAAACGCTCCGCAGCCATAGCAAACGAAAGGCTCGGCGCCCTGGACCCGAGGATATCCAGGGCGATAGTCAGGGCATGCGACGAAATAATAAACGGCAAGTTCGGCGACCAGTTCAGGGTTGACGTCTTCCAGGCTGGCACGGGAACCTCGACCAACATGAACCTGAACGAGGTCATAGCGAACAGGGCATTGGAAATCCTCGGGCACAAGAGGGGAAACTACAGGGTCGTAAATCCTAACGACCACGTGAACATGTCCCAGTCGACCAACGACACCTTCCAGTCTGCGGCGCACATTGCCGCATGCCTAATGATTAAGAAAAGGCTCGTCCCAGCGTTGGAAAAGTACCAGAAGTCGATAGAGAAGAAGTCGGGGGAATTTTCTGGTATAGTGAAGTCCGGGAGGACGCACCTCATGGATGCCGTTCCGATAACCCTCGGGCAGGAGTTCAGCGGCTATACGATAGAGCAGGAGATGAAGGAGATAAGGGAGGCATCCGATGACCTGCTGCACCTAAGCGTGGGGGGTACTGCCGTAGGCACCGGACTGAACACGTACCCAAAATACAAGAGCCTGTTTTTCTCGGAACTAAACAGGTACACTAAATCCAGGTTCGTACCTGTAAAAAACAATTTCGCGATGACGCAGAACATAACCACCATAGCTGAAACAAGCTCAAAACTCAGGAACCTCTGCTTAAAGCTCATAAAGACCTCAAACGACCTGAGGCTCATGTCTTCCGGCCCGTATGCTGGGCTCAACGAGATTGCGCTGCCTGCAGTGCAGGCGGGCTCTTCCATAATGCCGGGCAAGGTGAACCCTTCGATGCCCGAGATGCTGACAATGGTGTGCTTCAGCGTGATGGGCAACGATTCCACAATAGCTATTGCAGCGCAGGGGGGCCAGTTCGAGCTCAACATATTTGTACCGGTTGCCGCATACAAGCTGCTTGAATCGATAGGAATACTCTCAAAGGGCATTGAGGTGTTCACTGAAAGGTGCATATCAGGCATAAGGCCGAACAGGGCGCAGCTAAGGGGATATTTCGAGAGGAGCGCCGAAGTCGCAACCGCGCTTTCCCCTGCACTGGGCTACGAGAGAGTGGCAATGCTTGTCAAGGAGGCTGAGCGCAGGGACTTAAGCATAAGGGATTTGGTGCTGGAGAAAAGGCTTATTGGGAAAAAGGAGCTTGACAGGATCCTTGATCCTGCAAGGCTGACTAGGCCGGACCTTCCGTTTTCAAAAGCAGGCAAAAAAAGGGCTTAGGCGTCATCCCTTTTTCTTTATGCCGACGACCTTGATTGTGAATACAAGGGTGTCACCCGCAAGCGGCGGGTTGAAGTCCACAGTTGCCGTGGTTGCGTTGACCGCGGTTATCGTTCCCTGCTGGTAGCTTGAGGTGGTTACAACCATGCCTACGCTAACGGTCTGGTTGCCGAAGCTGCTCAGCGGCACCTGCACTATCAGGCTAGGATTGACCTCGCCGTAGGCCTGGCTTGGGGGCAGCGTTATCGTCTTAGTTTCATTTAGCTTCATGCCTATTACTCCCTGATCGAAGCCCTCGATCAGCTGGTTTGAGCCGGCAGTGAACTGCAGCGGCTGCTTGCCCACGTTCGTATCGAACACGGTGCCGTTCGTGAACTTCCCGGTATAGTATACGCTCACGTTGTCCCCTGCAGCAACTGCGGGAGTTGCGGCTCCGCTGAGCACAAAGTACGCCGAACCTATTATTGCAGCAGCCACTACGATTATCAGTATGGGGTAGAGCGGTTTCGCGGTTATCTTGTCCAATTGCATGATATCTGACCCAATATTAATTGTGGGTGCACCTTTTAAGCATTTACTAAGGTTTTTATATCTGGAAACTGCCTAATAGTACCGGGCAAAGAGCATTGACGTGGCAAAAATGGTAACAAGAACAAGGAACTACAATGATGAGACTGCCGGAGGCGGCGATGGCACAGGAGAGTCTATCGTCAAGCGCGCGAGGTCCAGAATCAAAAAGCAGTTAGGAGCGCTTACAATAGCAGTTGCATTCTCCTCCCCGATTGCACTGGCGCAAAATCCGCGGCCGGTTGGCAACATTACCGATGTCGGGCAGTATGAAACGGTAAAATTCAGCGAATTGAAATATGACATACAGCAGGCGCTGCTGATTGTCGACCCGAATTACACTTCCAAAAGCATATCGGCGCTTGTGACACCCCCAAGAACAAGAAATTCCATAGCGATGCTTTTGAATGCGCAATCAAAGGAAGGTTATTGGTACCAGGTGGGGGTAGGAAAGGGCGCAACAAGCAGGAGCATAGGCATGGAGAAATACGGGATCTATTACTGCGTATTCGACAATAAGGACAAAATGATATATTTCAGGGAGGATTCAATGGGAAAGCTGAATCCTGGAGATACCTACAAGGTTAACCTGGGATTCAATGGAAAAAGGATCGAGGGCAGGGTAACCGATTCCAAAAACAAGGTCCTCTCATCGCGGCTGCTTCCGACGCCAGGCACTGCAACCCAAAACCACTTCATCGCGGTATATGACCACAGGATCACAGGACTGATGACCGAAACGCTCAGCAAGGAGAAATTCATACCGGAGCCGCCTGCGGTATACAAGTTCTATCCAGGTCCGGTTCCTGCAAGGAAGGAAAGCCTGATGCCGAAATACGAACTAGGCGTTGAGATAAGGAGCATAGACATAGTAGGGCAAAACTCGGAAAAAATCGTTTACGCCGTGGAAACAAACAGCTATCCCAAAGAGACGCTCAACGTCGGGAAATATCACGTAACCGTCAACCAGGACAATGCTGACGGCACCTATACGTTCACCACGAAATCCGGTTATGGCGTTGAATGAGCAGCATGGATGCTGCCTTTCCGGCAGGCTTTACCCATACATGATGACACGTATCCTGCTCTGAATTTTGCAGGCCAACAAAGGTTTATAAATTGGCTTTGCTTATTGGATATCTTAACCGAAAGGGGGCCTTGCGCGAATGGATGATTACAAAAAGGTAAGCTGCGATGTTCTTGTAATAGGGGAAGGCGGCGCAGGCTTGCGAGCGGCAATCGAGGCAAGCGGCAAGGGCTCGTATGTAGTGCTCGTATCAAAGACGCTGCTCGGCAAGGCGCATACTGTAATGGCGGAAGGTGGCATAGCCGCTGCAGTGGCAAACGTAGATTCAAAGGACACCTGGCAGGTGCACTTCTCCGACACCATTGTTGAGGGCGATTACATCGGCGACTGGAGGATGGCGGAGATACTGGTCAAGGAGGCTCCCGAGCGCGTGTATGAATTGGAGAGATACGGCGCGCTGTTCGACAGGACGCCTGACGGCAGGATAATGCAGCGCGCATTCGGCGCGCACACGTACAGGAGGCTGTGCCACGTAGGCGACAAGACAGGCCTTGAGCTTATAAGGACGCTGGAGGACAGGATACTCCACAGCAACGTATCGTTCATGGACGAGCTGATGATAACAAAGCTCGCGAAGAGGGGGAACAGGATAATAGGCGCAATAGGGCTGGACCTCAAGGAGGGGAAATACGCAGTTATAGAATCGAAGGCGGTCGTCATTGCAACCGGAGGCGGCGGCAAGATATACAAGACTACATCCAATTCAAAGGAGACTACCGGAGACGGCATTGCGCTTGCGCTTGATGCGGGGGCCGAGCTCCGCGACATGGAGATGGTGCAGTTCCATCCTACAGGGATGGTCTATCCGCACGGGGTCAAGGGAGTGCTCGTCACCGAAGGCGCCAGGGGGGAAGGGGGCATACTGCTGAATTCCAAGGGGGAGAGGTTCATGCTAAGGTACTCGCCGAAGCTTAAGGAGCTTGACGCGAGGGACGTTGTGGCAAGGGCAATCTACAACGAGATAAAATCAGGGAACGGAACGGAGCACGGTGGAGTATACCTTGATGTAACGCACATGAGCGGCAGCTTCATAAAGAAGAAACTTCCAGCGATGTACGAGCAGTTCCTGGAATTCGCAGGGGTTGACATAACTAAGGAGAAGATGGAAGTTGCCCCGACTGTGCACTATTTCATGGGAGGCATAGGGGTTGATCCGGAAAACTGCAGCACCAGCATGGATGGTCTCTTTGCCGCGGGGGAAGTTGCAGGGGGCCTCCACGGGGCCAACAGGCTCGGGGGGAATTCGCTTGCGGACATACTCGTGTTCGGGAGGAGAGCGGGAAGCGCTGCATCTGATTATGCGGGAAAAGTGAAGAACGAGAGTATTGGCGGCAATGAGATATCGCGGGAGATAAAAAGGATAAGATCGTATCTAGCCAACGGGAAGGAGAGCCCGTACGCGCTTATAGAGGAGCTGAGGAAGTCGATGAGCATGCATGTTGGGATTATAAGGGAAAGGAGCGGGCTGTCGCAGGCGCTTGAAGACATATTGAAGCTCAGGAAGAGATCCGGGGGCATCGGCGTTGAGGGCGGCGAGAAGTACAACCAGGGGCTAGTGGCATGCATAGAGCTTGGATTCATGCTGAATGTTGCGGAATGCATAGTGAGATCCGCACTGGAGAGGAAGGAGAGCAGGGGCGCGCATGCGAGGAGCGACTACCCGGCTAAGAAAAGGGAATGGAAAGGAAACATATACTGCAAATCGAGCAGGGGAGGAATATCGCTCAGATTAAAGGAGGTTCCGGAGATGCCCGCGCGCCTTGGCAGGCTTGTAACGCCCGAGAGATATACATGAGGAGCATAAAGATGAGAGTATACAGGCAGGATCCGGAGAAGGATAGCTCCGGCCGTTACGAGGAATATGCAGTCCAGGTGGAAGAGGGCATGGTGGTCCTTGGTGCAATCATCAGCATAATAGAATCCATTGACTCAACGCTTTCCGCAAGATGGAACTGCGAGGCAGCCAGATGCGGATCCTGCAGTGCGGAGATAAACGGGGTTCCGAGGCTCATGTGCAAGACCAGGCTGGACGGGCTCGGCGATGTCGTTACCGTTGGGCCGATGAGGGCTTTCAGGCTCGTCAAGGACCTGGTTACCGACGTATCCGAAAATTACGATGCGGAAAGGAAGATTCCGGAGTTCCATCCGGACCCCAGCGCCAGGAGGCCCTGGAAAATGGCTGGCATGGACGTAGCAAGGTCTAAGGAGTTCAGGAAATGCATAGAATGCTACCTTTGCATGGATGTTTGCCACGTCATCAGGGAGCACAAGGCAAGTTACATAGGGCCGAGGCACGTCATAAAGGCCGCGGCGCTAGACATGCATCCCCTCGATACCATCGACAGGTCGGAAATGCTCAACAAGGATTCTGGGATAGGGTACTGCAATGTCACCAAATGCTGCCAGGAGGTATGTCCCGAACACATAAAAATCACGGACAATGCGATAATACCGGAAAAGGAAAGGGGCGCAGACAGCATATACGATCCACTTGGCAGGCTCTTCAAGAAAAAGGGCAGTGTATGAGCATGAATAAAAATCAGATCGCGAATCTTGTCCCTTCGGAGTTCCTCGAACCCAACTGGAGGCTGTATTCTTTCGCATTCCTGATGGTGCTCGCATCAGCGGCGCTGGTATTATTCCCCGTAAGGGAATTCAAGGGATACATAGATCCGTTTTATTCGCCAACTGTCCTCATAATACCGCTTGTCGGCCTTTTCAGGCTCACCTGCTATGCCTACAGGAAGGACTACAACAGGCACGTTTTCGGGCATCCGAACGCTTGCCAGATATACGAAAGAGGGGATTCTGCAAGCAGGAAATACACAGGGGAAACAAGTACGCTGCTCAAGCTGGAGAATTACCACAGGTACTTCATGTACGCTTCGGTCGCGGTGCTGCCTTTCTTCTATTACGACCTTTACCTCTCTTTGGCATACGGCGGCGGGTTCCTTCTCAGGATAGGCAGCATATTGCTAGCGGCAAACGCCGTAATGCTTACCCTGTACGTGCTCTCCTGCCATTCCGTAAGGAGCCTGATAGGCGGCAGGAAGGATTGCTTCAGCTGCATGAAGCTCCCAAGGCAGAGGAAGGGAATTTACGACGTCCAGTCAAGGCTCAATGCGCACCACGAGGCTCTCGCGTGGTCCAGCCTCATAATCATAGTATCGGTCGACCTGTTCATAAGGGCGATAAGCGCAGGCATACCGCTGGACCGCATCATCATGCACATCCTGTGATGCAATGGCGAAAATAATACCGACAAAATACAGATACCCGATGTTCTTCGCAGGGATTACCATAATGGCCGCGGCGGGATTTGCTGACAGGTACGCGCATCTCGGCCTGGGATTGACAGCAACATGCGCAGCTGCAGGCTTCCTGCTTTTCGTGGCTTCGATCGCATTGCCTTGAGAGCAGTTTAGGAAAGCAGTCCCTGCCTCGCTGCAAGCCGCTCCAGCTTCCTGTATTTTTTCAGCGAATCGCTGACGTTTTTCTTTACTTCGCTCGGGTTCGCATCTATCCTTGCCAGGCCCTGCTTGAGCAGCGCCCTGACGACCTCAGCCGCTACGCTGGCTGTCAGCTTCCTTGCGGCGCTGTTGTCCGTCAAATCAGGCATTATCGATTCCGGTGAAAGGTTCCTGGCCGCGGCCTTTGATATCACGGCTGACGCCCTGAGAAGGACGTATTCGTCTATTCCCTTCGCCCTAGCTTCCAGAATACCGCGCAGTATTCCCGGAAAAGCCGACAGGTTGTTGACCTGGTTGGGCGTATCGCTCCTTCCTGTTGCAACTATAAAGGCTCCGGCACCCTTCGCCTCTTCGTAGCTTATTTCAGGATCAGGATTCGCAAGAGCAAACACGATCGCCTTGTCAGACATCGAGCCTATGAGTTCCCTGTCGAATGCGCCTTTGGCTGATACGCCTATGAGCACGTCTGCGCCGTTTGCAACCGATCTTATGTCTCCGGTCTTCCCATCGCGGTTTGTAATATCTGCAATCATCTCCTTCGCGTAATTCATGTTCTCCTGCCTTCCTTTGTATATCAATCCGGAGGTATCGACCGCATATATGTTCCTGGCCCCGGCGTAGCTCAGCATCTCCGCTATGCCTATGCCTGCTGTTCCTGCGCCGTTTATGACTATTTTCGCGCTGCTGAGCTTCTTGCCTGCGAGCTTCAACGCATTAGTGAGCGCCGCAAGCGCCACCACGCCCACCCCGTTCCTGTCATCGTGGAAAACAGGTATGTCAAGCTCCTTTTTCAGCCTGTCTGCAATCCTGAGGCATTTGGGTGTCTCTATGTCCTCTATGTTTATTGCACCGAAAGGCGCGCATGCCGCCTTTACGATCTCCACTATCCTATCCTCATCCACGTCGCCAATGCAGAGTGGGAATGCATCCACGCCGCCGAACTTCTTGAGCAGTAGGGCCTTGCCTTCCATCACCGGAAGTCCTGCATCCGGACCTATTTTCCCCAGTCCGAGAACCCTTGTCCCATCGGTTACTATAGCTACGGTCCTGCCTTTCAGCGTATAATCGTAGACCGTGTTTTTGTCATCCTTTATCGCGAGGCAGGCGTATGCTACCCCCGGGGTGTAATAGGTGGACAGCTGCTCCCTTGTCTCCACCTCGACCCTCCCGATTATCCCTATCTTGCCCCTGGATTTTTTGTGGGCTTCAAGTACATCGCCTTCTTCAACCATAAAAACACGTTAGACTAAAAAGAACCTCAAGTATAAATATCATCGCTACAACAAATATAGATTCCGGGTATTGCCATGGAAAACGAAATTGTCCAATCCATTGTGCGTGATGCAGCACATGCGCGTTCCGCCAATCTGAGGGATCTTTTCAGGAGCAGGGTGCGCAGCGCGGATAGCCTGCAGGAAGTAAAGGAGGGGATTATAGAGGTGCTTATGGGATTGAATAACAGGGAACGCGCAAGGATAGGTTTCGTCTCAGGTATCATAACATCAGATGGCGAGGAATCCATAGGCAGGAACACCGAGGTGCTAGATGATTTCACATCGGCGCTCAAGAATTCCGTTTCTTTCGGCGTATTCTCGCAGGTGGACGTGTTCGATTACGAGCTTGCCTCAAGGATGAGGGGCAGGAGCTGCAGGGACGACTGGCAGGAGCTTTGGAGGGGAGTACTTGGCAGTTCCTGTGTCACGGACATCTTCATGACCCCCAGATGGGAAAAATCATGCGGCTCTGTTGACGAATATAAAACAGCCATAGGGATGGGCATCAACATATTCCACGTATACAGGCATCACCTGACCAACGAGCTGCACATCGTGAGAAAATAGCCGCACATGCATGCGTGCACTCCTGGGTTATACCCTTCTTCCCCTTCTTCCGCCAGGCCTCCTTGTAGTGTCTGTAGGTATCGGGGTTACATCGCCTATCCTGTTGACCCTGAGGCCGCTCCTTGCCAATACCCTAACGACAGCCTGGGCCCCAGCACCGGGTGTCTTGGCGCCGTGGCCTCCTGGCGCCCTTATCTCTATGTTTATGTTGGTTATGCCCTTTTCCTTTGCCTCCGCAGCGACCTTGTATGCTGCCTGCATTGCAGCGTAGGGCGATCCCTCCTGCGAATCGGCGTTTACCATCATGCCGCCGCTGCCAACAGCTATCGTTTCGGCGCCGCTAAGATCTGTAAGCGTTATTATCGTGTCGTTTGCAGACGAATACACGTGAGCCACGGCCCATCGCTCGGCCTTTGGCTTGACCACCTGCTGCGCCATTGCCTTAGATTCGTATGAAACGTTCTCCTTGTCCTTTGCCTTTGCCCCCTGCTGCGGCGGCGCTGCAGTTTTTTTAACCTGGGCTTTCTTCGGCATTGGTATTCACCATGTTTTATTTCTCTTCCTGTCCTTCAGCTGCAGGCTCCTCGGCGGGCTGCTGCCCCTGCGAAACCTGCTCCTCCTGGATCGGCGAAGGTCCTGCCCTTCTCGAGGCACCTTCCGGAGGCGAGATGTCTATCGGCTTGTAATAGCCTATGCTTCCCTCAACTATTGAATCAACAAGATATCCAGGCCTGTTGACCTTTCTCCCGTTTACGGCTATGAACCCGTGAACTGTGAGCTGGCGCGCCTGCTTCATTGTCCTGGCCATGCCCTTCCTGAAAACGACGGTCTGCAGCCTCCTGTTGAGAAGGTCGCTTTCCTTGATGTCGAGAAGATTGTCGAGGGTCGTGGTTGAGGTTGCAACGCCGAGCCTCCTTAATCGCCCTATTATTTTCTCCTTCACGTCATCGGATTCTGAGACGCCTGAAAGCAGCCTCCTCACGTTGCCCCTTATCCTGCTTACCTCAGTCTGCACCTGCCACAGCTCCTTCATGTTCTTGAGCCCGTACTCGTTTATAAGCGACCTGTCGGTCTTTATCCTTTCAAGGTTCCATCTTTCCTTGGGCTTCTTGAACTTCGACCTGTTTCTTTTTGGTGCTCCCAATCAATCACTTTGCCTTTGGCGCGGCGGGCTTAGCGGATCCTGCCGTAGCGGGCTGCAGGGCCTTCTTCGTCACGCCTATTGTTGCGCCGGTCCTTCCGGTGGAGCGGGTGTGCTGCCCGCGCACCTTCTGCCCGTATTGGTGCCTGAAGCCTCGCCATGTCTTGTTGGATATATCCCTGGATATGTCCTGCCTTGTATTGAATATCAGATCGTTGCTAACCACGTGTATGCTCTTTCCAGTTTCGGCATCCTTGTTCCTGTTTATAAGATACCATGGTATTCCGTTCTCCATGGGCTCCTTTATTATCTTCTCTATGTCCTCTATCTGCGACTCGCTCAGGGATCCTATCTGCGTGCTCTTCTGGATGCCTAGCTTGGATTCTATGGTAAGCGTAAGGGAATGGGACAAATTGAGGCCTATGCCCTTGACCTTCGACAATGCCCTCTCTATGTTCAATGATCCGTCAACGTCCCTTCCTGCTACCCTGACTATTGAAGAGGCTCCGCTAACTTGAGCCTTTCCTCTATGTTCTTGTTTTGGGCTTTCCGCCATTAGGGCACCTAAAAAACTCTGAGAATCTAGATAATTGCTTCAGAGACTGACAGCCGTAACGTAGTAATATTGTGTCAGATATATATAAAAACCATAAGGCTGAATTGTATTTAGGGGTTGAAATAGCTTATTAATGCCCGGAGTGGATTTATGGTCGCGGATAAGATAAGCCTTGAGAATGCGAAAAAGGAGAAGCTCTTCTATTTTGTTGCGAACGTTATAGTTTACAGGGAGAGCGACGGCAGGTGCCTTATACTGAAGAGGAGCAAGGGCGAGAAAGTGCATCCGGAGAAGTACTGCGTCCCTGGAGGCAAGCTTGAATGGAAGGACATGGATCTTGAAAACCCGACAAGGCTGAACGGCGAAGTCTTGGATTTTGAAAACGCTGTGGAGGATCTTCTTGAAAGGGAGGTCATGGAGGAATCAGGCATAACAATCAAGAAGGGCATGACATACATAAACAGCGTGGCTTTCGTCAGGCCGGATGGCATACCGGTAGTATTGCTAAAATTTGCGGCGAGATACGGATCCGGGGAGGTGAGGATAGAGGACGGATCCTTCACAGATTACGCGTGGGTGAACAGCAGCGAGGTAAATGACTACGACTGCATAGATGGGATAAAGGAGGAGGTATCCAAGGCTATCGGCGAGTTTTCGGGGTGATGCATTGCCTTCGGCAAAATACACTATGGCCAACATGGGAGACATTTACGCCGCAACGCCCAAACGGGATCCCTATTCCTCGAAAGCGGATAACGGAAGCGTAGTTGTTGTTGCCGGTAGCTGGAAGTTCCACGGTGCGCCAGTGCTTGCATCGACAGCCGCATATTCGGTGCTTGCTGCGCTTAGATCAGGCATAGGGTACGCAACATTATTCGTCCCGAAGGGCATACTCGATCCCGTAAGGAATCTGTCGCCTGACATAATAGCTAGGCCGTTGACAGGGAATTCGCTTGAACCGGATGACATCCCAACCATAACAGGGAAGATGGCCCGCTCCCAGTGCCTGGTAATCGGGCCGGGGCTTGGAAGGGAAAAAATGACAATGAATGCTGTGAGAATGCTGCTCGGCCATGCCAAGAGCAACGGGATGAAGGTGGTCGTGGACGCTGATGCTATATATGCGCTGGCAGGATACAGAAAAGAGCTAGGCAGCGATTTCATAATCACACCAAACATGAAGGAATTCGGGCTGTTTTGCAAAAAGGACATTAGCGAGAGGGACCTCTCGTTGAGGGTTGAAGCTGCGATGAACGTTTCGCGCTCGCTCAATGCAATTGTAGTACTCAAGGGCCACGACAGCGTAATAGCTAACGGTAAAATTGCTAAGGTTTCCAGGGCGAAGTCATCCGCTCTCGCGGTCATGGGAACAGGGGACGTCCTTTCCGGGATTATAGGGGGATACGCTGCCCTCAACAAGGACGCGTTCGCTGCTGCAGTTGCGGGCGTGCACCTTCACACGCTGATAGGAGACATGCTTTACAAGGAGAAGGGCAACCACATACTGGCTAGCGATGTTGTTGGAGGCATACCTAGGCTCCTCAGCAAAAGCGGGTAGGATTTTACGCCAGGGTTGGGATTTCCAAAGCTTTTGGTTAGGCTTTTACCAAAAGTTTATTTGAACCCAAAAGGCCTTGCGGCCACGCGCTTGCGGGATTTGTTTCCAGGCGCGCGCGTTACCGGATTCCGCCACCCTGGCATCTTTAAACATTATTGCGTTATTATATATAGTCTTTGCTGTCATTATCTAACTAACCGGATTGCGCAGCTATGGGACGGGTATGTGGAGATGGAGACAGGAGCGGCGAAAGAGCATTATTTTTCTAAGAACCCAGGGTCCAGGCACAGGAATGCGCTGATAAACTGCGTGCTTAGGAACAAGAATTATATCTTCCTTACCGACGCATCCACTTTCTCAAGGGCGAAGATCGATACGGGCACAAAGGTCCTGGCAAAATGCATGAAAATAAACAGGTCGGACGTCGTTCTCGACCTTGGCTGCGGATACGGGCCGATAGGAATTGTCGCGGCTGTTCTTGCGGAGGACGGAAAATGCTACATGGTCGACATAAACAGGAGGGCGGCGCGGCTTGCGGAGAAGAATGTAAAGCTAAACAACATAAAAAACGCAGAGGTGAGGTCCGGCAACATGTTCGAGCCCTTGGACGGCTTGCGTTTTGACGTCATATTGACAAACCCTCCGATAAACGCAGGAAGGAAGCTGGTCCTGGCCTTCATCGAAAATTCATACGGGCACCTCAAGCGCGAGGGGAGGTTCTATCTCGTGGTGCGCACGAAGCAGGGCGCGAAGACAATAAGGGAAATAATGAAGGGCATATTCGGCAACGCGGAATACGCCTCCATACACAGCGGCTACAGGGTAATAATGTCTTCAAGAGAAGAATAGCCGGGCTCGGGGGGATTTTCCTAAGCCTTTTGATTAAACTTCAGCCAAAAAGTTTATTTTGAACCCCCGACTTACTGGTTAAAAGCCAGCCACTCTGGCCAAACTGAGTTACGAGCCCAACAGCTATAGAATAGATATTTAATTATAAAAAACATGCGCTATGATGCTGATTTCCTTACCAAAACGATTTAAAGTTTTAATTGCCATATTATATGTCTAATTGTATCAAGTGGTAAAATGATAAAGATAGGAAGCACTATCCCGGACATGGAGCTTGAGGCTCTGGTGAATAATGAGATAAAGAAGGTAAGGATGCGAGATTACCTGGGCAAGTGGCTGGTGCTGATATTCTACCCTGCTGATTTCTCGTTCGTCTGCCCTACGGAGCTTGAGGAGGCCGCAAACCATTACGACGAATTCAGGAAGCTGGGTGCGGAGGTGCTGAGCGTGAGCACTGACACAGTGTTCTCGCACAAGGCGTGGCACGACACATCCCCAGCGATAAAGAAGATAACCTACCCGATGATTGCGGATCCAGCTGCAAAGCTCTCAAGGGAGTTCGGCACCTACATAGAGGATGAAGGGCTCTCGCTCAGGGGCACTTTCATAGTAGACCCGGAAGGGTATGTCAGGGCACTTGAGATGCACGACAACAGCCTGGGAAGGAACATCGCGGAAACGCTGAGGAAGCTCAAGGCGGCGATACACGTAAGGGAATTCCCAGGAGAGGTGTGCCCGGTGAACTGGGAGCCGGGGAAGAAGACGCTCAAGCCCGGCGCTGATCTTGTTGGGAAGATATGATATCGCACTAATGTGGTAAAATGACAACCATCCAGCGCAAAGACCTCATGAGAAGGATAGAGCTCAGGAAACATGGCAGTCCTTTCGATGCAAAATCCGAGCACGACAATGCAATCGGCATGCTCAAGCAGGGCATGTACCCAAAGGCGATAGAGGCCTATACAAGGATCATAGAGCACGATCCGAAGGAGAAAAGGGCGTACTACTACAGGGCGGTTGCCGAGGCCAAGGGCGGAAACCACGACAGGGCAATGACTGATCTGGACAGGGCGCTGGACATTGACGAGAATTACCTGGAGGCTAACGTGCTAACAGGGGTATTGCACTGCATATCCGGGAGCTACGGCGACGCGGTATATTATTTTGACAAGGCGAAGGACACTGGGAGCATGGAGGACATATACAACATACTCGAGGAGCAGCAAATGCTTGGCGACTCTAAGGCAAGCAAGAGGAAGGAAGCAATGGCCATCACCGAAATAATACTCGGCAATCCTGAAGCGCTGGGGATGGAGCTGGAGCTTGACGGGCTCTGACAATCCCGGATGCCATTACTTGCCCTGCATCCTGCTGAAGGCTATGTTTGCTATTATCACGAGGCCTATGGTTATGCCGAGGACTATGCCGAAGTCCAGGTAAACCGGATAGGTGTATATCCCAAGCAGCGCGCCCCTCATGCCGTCCACCCCGTACATGAGCGGGTCTATCGATGCGAGGCCCTTCATCCACAGTGGCGCCTTCTGCAGCGGGAACAGCGCGCCCGATAGGAAGAACATGGGCAATACCAGGAAATTCATCAGGACCTGGAACCCCTCTATGTTGTTTACGTACGATGCTATTATGAGTCCTATTGCCACGAATATCGCGGATATGAGCACCATGAATATTATTGCCTCTGCCACGCCTACGACGGTTAGCAGGCGGAGAGGTATGACACCCACTACCACTATTGCCGCGAATATCGCTATTGCGGTTATTAGAGACACAGTCGCGCTTCCAGCTATCTTGCCCATGACTATCCCCAGCCTCGAGACCGGGGCCACGAGTATCTCCTTGAGGAAGCCTAGCTGCTTGTCCCATATGACGCTTATGCCGGCGAATATAGATGTGAATAGTATGGTCATTCCTATAACTCCCGGTGCGAGGAATGTGAGATACGATACGTTGCCGAACGCGCCGGAGATGCCCCCTGCAGCGAACGCTGACCCGAATCCGACGCCCACTATCGCAAGCCATATGAGCGGCTGCCCTCCGGTGCCGACCAGCCTCGACTTCGACTTGACGAACCTTATGAGCTCCCTGAGCCACAGCGCGTATATGGTTTCTATTGTGTTGGCCATTCCTATCTCCTCCCGCCCCTCACCCATGGTATGTTCTTGAACTGCTCGTTGGAATCAGCGCCCTCCTCGCGTATCTCCCTGCCCGTGAGGCTTATGAAGACGTCCTCGAGCGTGGGCCTTTTCAGCGTCGTGTAGTCTATAGATATCTTTGATGCCTGCGCTAGCTTTATTATCTTAGGTATGGCCGCGCTCCCATTCTTTGTAGCTATCTCCACGTTGCTCTCGAACTCCTTGACTGAGCTTGCGAGCCTGCTCTTTTTTATAACAGCGACCAGTTCCTTGGGCTTGTCCGATCCTATCCTTATTATGTCCCCGCCGAGCGAGTCCTTAAGCCTTTCAGCAGTATCCAGCTTTATTATCCTGCCGTGGTCCATTATGGCTATCCTGTCGCAAAGCTCGTCCGCCTCCTCCATGTAGTGCGTAGTCAATATCATCGTTATCTTCTCCCTTTCGTTGAGCTGCGATATGTACTCCCATATCTTTCTTCTAGTCTGGGGATCCAGCCCTATAGTAGGCTCGTCAAGGAACAGCACCTTCGGATTGTGTATGAATCCCCTCGCTATCTCAAGCCTTCGCTTCATGCCCCCGGAATATGTCTTCACCTGCCTGTCGGCCTTGTCCTCCAGCTCAACAAGCGCTAGCGCCCTTTTTATCGCGTCTTTCTTGTCCTGCCCCTTCACGCCGTATAGCCTTGCGTGCAAGTCAAGGTTCTGGCGCCCTGTAAGCTCGTCGTCCAGGCTCGGGTCCTGGAAGACTATGCCTATCATGTTCCTTACCCCGCCCTTGTCCCTGAGCACGCTACTGCCGTTTACCGTTGCTGATCCTGAGGTCAGGCTTACTATGGTTGATAGTATAGATATTGTCGTGGTCTTGCCTGCTCCGTTGGGCCCGAGCAGCCCGAATATCTCGCCCTCCTTGACTTCGAATGATATATCATCCACTGCGGTGAAGTTTCCGAACCTCTTCACCAGGTCCTTCACAATTATGGACTTGCCTGCATCTTCCATCCGTACACCTTTTATTATTTACAAATTTATCTATTAAAACAATTCTATTGCATTAGGCACATGCCCATGCTCCGGCTTTTGGAATTTCACGGGGCGCTTATAAGGTGCTGCGATATCGCGGCTATGCCGACCGATGCCGACAATGACCCAGCTGCAAAAAGAAAAAGCCAGAACAGTACCAGCATGATTATCCAACCCATCCAGACCCTTGCGTATATGCGCGGCAGCGTTATCTTGTCCGCTATCAGCGAAACAGGATAGGAGAATATTCCGGCAAGCCCGTACAGGAAATACATCGCAAGCAGCGCGACGGGCTCTTTCGTAAGCCCTATCTTGTAGCCCTCCACGCCGTAGAGTATCGTCATAACGCCTATCATCAGTCCTAGGAACCCCAAGTATTCGAACCTTACCTCGTATTTTACAGTAAGGGAGAACGCGAGCAGTATTATGCCGAATGATATGAACGGATCGTAGAAGAGAATGTTGTAGCTCCCAGGAAGCGGCCACGTGAACTGTCCCCAGAGGCCCGTGACTATCATGTATGTTCCGAGCATCGCTATGGGCACGCTTGCGCTCTTGAGGTGCTCGCGGAAGTTCTTCCCCTTCTTCCTGTAGATGAGGTACATGGATGTTACGGTATAAAGCAGCATGAAGCAGGCGAAGCTGAGCGTGAGCAGCTGGTATGCCAGGTTGTCTATGAATGCCATCCTTACACGCTTATTAATAATTGCCAAAATTTAAATATGTTACAGTATCGCGGGAAACCATCATACAATACAGTTTAATACCTTCCCGGAAAATACTTTCTGCTGTTTAAGGAGCAGGTTTTATGCAGACAAAAATGATCATATACGCAATAGTGGCGGTCCTTGCGGTTTCGGCAGTTGGCTTTTTTGCCTTGAGGCACGGAGCTGCACCGGCGCAAAAACCCGGCGCAACTTCAACTGTTGGCAGCTACGCAAGAACCACTGCACAGCAGGGCAATTCCACTGGGGTGCTCCTGGCCGACGAGCCATATGCCCCCTATTCCTACTTGGTTTCAGGGAGCAACATGTCGCAGCAGGCGGCATATGCGATGGACGGGTTCAACATGAGCTCCATGACGTTGAGTAACGGCACCAGGACAATAACCATAACGGTTATCGGCACCAACGTATACAAGAACATAGAGCTTGCGCAAGGCTACAGGCTGTACGTGGTTGAGACATCCTTCGGCGACGACAGCTACAGGTTCGACTCTTCCCTGGGTGACGACGGATTCGTAATTGTAAATCCGAATGGGTACGTGATATGATGGCGCATCAGCGCCTTTTCACCCTGTAGAGCGCGTATGCTGCGTTGCCCAATAGGAGCGCAATGAGCAGCGGATAGCTTATCCTGAGGCTGCCAATTGCAATGTATAGGATTGCAATGGATGCGCCGAACGCAATCTGGTGGTACCTACTGTTTGGGGATGTCTTTGGCTCGCACAGCATTACGAACGCGAAATAGAAGTTTATGCTGAAGAACGCGGCCAATATTCCTATCGGGGACAGGTGGGATATGCCACCTATCGCGATCGTGGATATTAGGGATACAAGCACGAAGGATGCCGCAGCCGTCAGCCTGCGCGCCTCGTATGCGGTTATCACAAGTACAAGTGTCAGCGACACGGCTATGCCAAGGATGTTGTAGTTGCTTGCGGCCCACCACTGGTCCCCGGCGCCGAATATGGGCAGTGCGATGATAAGGCCAAGGGCGGCGGGATTGAATATGTTCGATCCCCTCATTTTTATGAAGAACTTGGAAAACACCGCGAATGCTGACGCGACCAAGACTATAGCCATTGATCCTGTCGGTGGAGCTATTGACCCTATTATCAGGCCGGTGACTATCGCAGAGTACGGAACCCTCAGGCTTCTTTTGAAATGGAATCTGGCTATTGCGATCTCAAGCAGGGATGAGACCAGCACCGCAAGCAAAAGAGGATAAGGCACTATCCTAAGCGTATAGGATGAAATTGCAGCGATTGAGGAAAGGAGGATTATCGTAGTTATGTACATCCTTCCTACTGGCTGGCCGAGTATCCTCATGCTCATCAAAAAGGTTTTATGGTCAGAGCCCTATCGTTATGCCAGTAGCTGGTGCGGTGCTTTCGGCCTTTTTGCCGCCTGCGCCGCGCTTGACGCTGTTCGTAAGTATCTTCAGGCCGTATATGGTCCCTGTGGCAAGTATGAACGGGTTCAGCACGCCAAGAGTCTTCCCCGCGCGCTTGCCCTCGTAGACGAAGCGCCCCGCAAGTGAGGATATCTCCTTGTCCAGCTTTATAACCGAGCTTAACTGCTCTATTGTGTTAAGCAGGTAGTTGATGTTGCGGCCCTCCTTGAGCGCCCAGTTTGTCACTTCAGCTACTGTGACTATGCTTGTGTAGCACACGTTGCTGCGCAGCATCTCCTTTACGCGCTGGCCCTTCTTGCTCCCATTGAAGAATTCTATCCATGCGGATGTGTCGAGCAGTAACATAATATCACTAAGCGGTATTCATCATGTCCCTTACGAAAGGCTTGGATCCCTTGGTGACCCCGAAGGCCTTTGCTATAAGGTGCTTCTTCCTCTTCAGCAGCGCTATCTCTACCTCCTCGCCCTCCTTTATCTTCTCGTCCTTTATCAGCTGCTTGGGTATCAGGACACCCAGAGAGGTGCCTATTCGCCTTATCTTCCCCTTGAATATCGTATCCATTGAATCACATTACAAATGCATTACCATTATAATGCATTAGTATTTTTCACATATTTAGTAATTTATATGTGCGAGAAAATTTATAATATTATCCTTTTTGCCATTTTTTTGGCAGGAATGCCATAAATCCGCAAAAAACATCATGCGTCAAGATAATAGTACATCTCCATCGGGTGTGGATACATGGATATGGTCCTTGACTCGCCGCGCTTCAGCTCTATGTACTTGTCAAGTATGTCGCTGCCGAACACAGGCTTGAGGAATTCCCTGTCGTTCTCCAGCTCGTCAAGCGCCTCGTCAAGAGACTTCGGCACCTCCTTTATCCCTAGATCGCGCCTCTTTACCTCGGAAAGATTGTATATGTTCTCCTCCACTGCCGGGCCGGGCTCGGTCTTGGCCTTTATCCCGTCAAGCGCTGCGCAGAGCATCGCGGAGAACGCGAGATAAGGGTTGGATGAGCCGTCCGGAGCCCTGTACTCAATGCGTTTAGAGCCCTCTATACCCTTGTGGTATGCAGGAATTCTTACGACGGCGCTCCTGTTTGACCTGCTCCATGCAAGGTACACAGGCGCCTCGAACCCGGGTATCAGCCTCCTGTAGCTGTTCATCGTGGGGGACACTATTGCCGAAAGCGCCCTGGCGTGCCTCAGTATGCCCCCCATGGCATACCTACCCAGTTGGCTTATCTCTGCATAAGGCTCGCCTTGATCGTACATCAGGTTCCTCTTGCCAGCCGCATCCCATACGCTCATGTGGACATGCATGCCGCTGCCGTTGTCTCCGAACATGGGCTTTGGCATGAAGGTGGCTACCATGCCCCTCCTTGATGCTATGTTCTTTGCGACGTACTTCAGCGTCTGGGCGCTGTCCGCGGCATCGACAAGGGTAGAGTACTTGAAATCTATCTCGGCCTGGCCTGCCGTGGCAACCTCGTGGTGGTGGGCCTCTACAGAGAATCCGAAGTCCCTAACCAGCGTATCCGCTATCTCCATCCTGAGGTCCATCATCTTGTCTATCGGCGGCGCTGGATAATAGCCCTCCTTGAACCTCACCACGAAACCGCCCTCCTCGCCCCAAGGGGCCTCACGGGCGCGTATCTTGTATCCGGTGCCGCTGTACGGATTGGATACGTCCACGTCAACACCGTCAAATATGAAGAACTCGAGCTCTGGCCCGAAGAAGCTCTTGTAGCCAAGGCCCTCCTGCAGCTTCTCGGCGCTCTCGGCTATGCCCCTGGGATCGTTCTCGAACCTGCCCTTGCTGCCGCCCCAGTGCACCTTGCAAAGAACCCTTGCCACGTTGGGCGTCCATGGTATCAGCCTGAGTGTGCCCTTCACAGGCATAAGGACCATGTCGCTCTCGGAAATCGAGGTGAAGCCCCTTATGCTGCTGCCGTCCAGCTTGGCGAAGCCCTCCTCAAAGGACTCGTCAGTGAATGAACTTGCAGGTATCGTGACGTGGTGCACCGTGCCTGGAAGGTCAGTGAACTGAAGATCAACCCACCGTATGTCTCTGTCCTTGAAAAACCCGGAAATATCCATGTCCTCGTACATAAAAGCCCCCTTTACCAATGATAGGAAACCACTGCTTTAATAACTTCCCGGCAATGCGCAGTAATGCGAATCAATTGCGCTGCATTTATAAGCTTTGCTTTTTAATATTGCTCTATATTCCTAAGGAGATAGCATGGCAAACAACTCAGGCATAATAATAGGCATAGTGGCCATAATAGTGATAATAGGCGCGATTGCGGTGTTCGGGCTTTCGTACAAGTCTGGCGCGCACGCAAGCACTAGCGCGTATACTACAATACAGAACACCAATACGACAACGGTACCTGCGGCAAGCAGGTCCGGAAACTACAGCGTTCCGGTCATGATGACTGACCCGCCGCAGGTCCCAGCTGGGGCGCAGGCGCTTGTGGTAACTTATTCGTCGGTAATGGCGCACACCAGCGGAGGGCAGAACTCGGGCTGGGTGAACGTGGCCGGCAGCGGATCGGTAAACCTTCTCGCTGTTGTAAATTCAAGCCAGGTCATAGGCAATGCCAACATATCTGCAAACTCTACAATAAACCTGATAAGATTCGAGATCACTTCTGCAAACATAACGGTCAACGGCACCACATACAACGTAACTCTGCCTAACAGCAACCTCACGATTGCCGTGACGGGGAAGACGAAGGTGAATTCAAGCACAGGGGTGCTGGTGGATTTCGCGCCGGTTGTGCATGCGGTATACAATGACAATTCAACGGCTTTCGTGATGGCCCCTGCCGCAAAGGCCACGGTAGTCACAAACGTCAGCGCAGGTATTGGAGTAGGCGCAAGGATAGGCCTGAGCGCAAGCTCAATGGCTGACATAGAGGATGCCGCGCCCAACATAACCATAACCAATGCCACGATAACCGTAAACGGCAACATGACAACGGTGAGCGTTACGGTAAAGGACAACTCCAACAGCAGCGTTGTGCTGAACAATATATTCATACGCGGGCAGCAGAATGCTACGGTGACGCAATCCGCGAACATCAACGCATCGGTGATGGAGAGCATAAACGGGGAGCTCAACGGCAATAGCATGATGATGAACGAGAGCTCAGGCATGCATGCGGATGCACTGGGCACGCTAGGCCTGAATATAGAGCACTTTGACAGCCTGGGGTTCGTCGTCATGTCGAACGGCACACTGGAAGTGCCGACAGGCGTAGAAAGCCTTAGGAGCAGCGGATACACGCTTGCTGCGGGATCGTCTGCAACGCTCAGCTTCAACGGAGTGGTGTCATACAATTCAGGGGAAATCCAGTCCACCCCGGAAACAGGCTCGCAGCAGCAGATTACTGTAATAGGAAATGAAGGGGCAAGGGCGTCAACTGCCGCAACAGTAACGTAGTGCTTTTGCTCTTTTTTCTTATTTTTTTATTTTATGAGATTGCAGCTGCTGCAGTATTCAGCCGGACTTCATCTGATCCCGCATATGCTCCTTGAATTCGGAACTTGAGGCCCTTTTAATGAATCCGGAAAGCATGCCTGCAAGCCTTTCCCCGAGCCGCGGCCTGGTGTTATAAGCATCTATCCTTATGCTTTCGGAACGTGCGAGCCGCATTAGCTCCGCCGCGCTTTCCACAGGGATTCCGTTGATATTTATGCCGCCTTTCACGAATGAAACGGTGCTCGAGGATCTTATGGATATGCCCCTGCGCTCCGACTTGCGCACAAGCCTGCTCAATTTGGCGATGGAGCCATAATAGGATCTCCCTTCAGCCTCTATGCTGCTGCCGCTTATTGATACAATATGGTAGAGCCTTGTCTTTTTTGCTGGTGCGGCTGTAGCATCTTCCATCCAATCGCTTTCAATTGGCATTGCAGGTATATATAATTTTACGTCCTGCAGTGCAGGGAAAGGATTATATATGTGATTCGGAAAAAGTTATCCTATCGGTGATAAGAATGCTCAGGGAAATCCAAGAGGGGAAATATTTGAACCTGGAAAGGCGGCTTGAGGAAATAATGAGCGACCCTAATGACCATCAGGGCCAAAAGCTGACCGTTGTCATGGAGCAGCGGCCCAATGCAATGCTGAGGGACAAGAGCCACATAACGATTGCGGATGTATTGAGGATAGAAGGGAAGCCAAGGGCAGAGCTGGAGGCACTGTATTCCGATGTGCTAGGCCCGATGGGGAACCGACTTAACCTCCTGAAGGCCGTTTCGGCGAGCAAGCGCGTTGACAGGGACGCATTCAGGAATGGCTTCATGGACTTATTTGCGGATTCCATGATGAAAGGAGGGCTTGAGGACAAGCCGAGGATAAAGGAGGTTATACTGTATCCGTTCCTTGTGTCCGGCCTGGTGGAGATAAGCAAGAACGACTATGGCTTCTCAAGCGACCTTGCCAGCTCAATCAGGTCTGCGGAGCAGAGGCAGGAACTGAGGGAAAAATTTGACGCGGTATGCGCAGAGCACGGCGTGGGGTTGCGCGTAAATGATGGAAGGATAGCAATTAGGTCGTAATAAGCCGATAGCCAACCATTGCCTGGTTTATCAACTCAGGGGCCAAAACGCAGCAATAGGAAGCTATATATATGTGGCCAACCACAATATACTAGAAGAAGAAATTTCAGATAATGCAGTAATTGTCTTATCCTAAAAATCTAAAACAAAGGAAGCGATAAATCTAAACTTATCCATTTTTTGATTGATTTACGAGATTTTAATTGCTTTACAGATTTGAAAATAATGAATGCTTCCGTTATTTGGGATCCTTCTTCAGGTTATTATTGAAGTGCTCAGCGCACCGCATCCGGCAGCACAGTTTTGAGCAGTATTGCCCCCATGAAGCTTGCCCCTTCTATTTTCGTGTTTGAGGCCCTGGCATAGGAGAGATCTGAATAGGAAAGGTTGGAATTGGACAGGTCCGAGCCGGATATGTCCGCAGAGAACAGTGTCGAGTTGGACAGGTTTGAATGCGACATGTTTGAATTGGAGAGGTTGGCCCTTCCCAGGCTCATGTTGCTCAGGTCCAGCCTGCTAAGGTCCCTTCCGCTCAGGTCGACAATCCTGCCCCTCTTCTGCGCCTCCTTTATGAGCGCCAGTATGTCGTTCCTCGTGAGCTTCTTCGGGCTGACTATTTTTATGTATTTGCCGTCGTCCTTGAACTTTAGCAATAGCACATTATTTCCATTAACCACGCTTATCACTGGCATATACATTGTTTGTTCTAATATATAAGGCTTCTGAGCGTTAGCTTTGGAATGAATTATGGATGCGGATGAGATGCCGCATACTTAGAAGCGGATTGACACCCTTCTCCGCGCGGGATTGTGTATGACGTCTATCGCGTTTTTAAGCTCCGGATCCCCCTCGTGGGCCTTTATTGCGCCTATAAGGCCGTCAACGTGCTCGGTGAACTTCCCGTTGTACCTGTCCCAGCTGCTTATCACAGATATCGTCAACGGGTAGATTATCGCCCTCTTTATCTCTTTCTTGTCATAGACATTGCCCCTTTCCATGAGCCTGAAGAAGGATTCGGAGAACCCGCTAGTGGCGCTGATGACTTCAGCTTCGTTATGGCCCTTTGCAGGACTCGCAATAGGTAATATGCCGAACCATGACCTTGTGGTTATGATCCTGCTTCGAAGAGAATGAAGGCCCGATCGCATCGGCTCTATCACCTCGGAATACAGGTCCTTGAGCTCCTCCTTCGCCTTTGCGTTCAGCCTCAGCTTGTCCGCAACCGCCCTGTATTGGGGTATTGGGAGGTAGCCGAGGTATGCAGCGGCGTCAGAATTTATTACGGAATTTTTCAGGTCCTTGTATTCGGGATATATGGCGGTCTTTGCCTTGAGCTCAAGCTCCAATTCTGAATACTTGCCCTTTTGCGACGGTATATCCTTCAGCATCTTATCACGTTATTTTATGTATTCGTTAATATATAAGCATATAGTGGCTTTGGCAGTTGCAGCAAGTAGCCGCTTATTTTTATCAAAGGATATCGTGTTTACCAGATACTTAATCCTTTTGCAATGCAGAATGTCCTCGTGGCGCGTATCAGATAGGTATTTATATTAAAGCAAGGAAATGATTAGTCACTGTGATAATATGGCAAGCAAAAGCAAGAGTTGCAGCGAATGCAATGATTGTTCCGAAGTGAAGGGTATGGCTAGGTTCTACGGCCTTGATGCCGGAATATCCATAGGGGTTACGGCTTTTATGCTTACGGGCCCTGACACTGGCGCGTTATTGAGATCGGGAGAGATTACAGGATTTGCCGCGGCAGCCTCTGGAATTGGGGCCTATTACCTTGCAATGCATCTGCTAAGGAAGGAGCAATAATTGCAAGGATTGTGCGTTCTGGATCTGCGCCTGTTGCCCTAAAGACCCACCTGCACAGGCTTGAATGAAAAGGTTTTGGCAGGAATGCTCATTCGGTGCCGGTTCTCAGTGCTATAGGCTTTGCCTTCGGGCTTTCCTTAACATATGCTACCGGCGCGATAATGCCTGAAGTGTCAGTTGAAGTGGCGACAAGGCCCAATTCCCAAATGCTGTAGTAGTCCGCCTTGACGGCCAGAGGCTCCTTGCCCTTGATATGGAACATCCTCTCCTTTAGATCAAGCTCTAAAAACTCGGCATTGGCCACTTTTTTGACGCCATTATCTGTTATCCTGTAATGTCCTTTCGCCAGATCGGCATCGCCGGACACCCATGCGTGCTCAACCAGCCACAGCTTCTCCCTGAAATCAGGATCGTTCCTGTACATCAGGGCCACCTCCTTCAAGGTTGCTTTCCTGTGCCCTTCAGGTATTATGCAGTCTGCCTGGTCGCCTTTCACGAATTCATCAGTTAAAAGTACCTTTTCGGACCCGTTTGATTTTAGTTGAATTGTAGTCACTTTTACCACTAAAGGTAATCCGTTTTTCCAGATATTTATATGTATCGTAGCGTTGGACGCAGCTGCAGCTGATCTGCGTTTTAAACGGCAATCTCCTTCTGGAAGAAGTTCAACCTTTCGCCATGAAATGATGTTTCCTGATCCATCAGATTGTAACCCCTCTTCATGTAGAAATCGGACAGCTTGGGCTCGGAATGCAGCAGCGTGTACCTCATGCCTTCCGACAACGCAATCCGCTCCACAGATCCGAGGATCTGGGTGCCGAAGCCCATGGCACGGTATTCCTCTTCTACGGCGAAATTCCCTATGTATGCAGATGGCACCCTGGCGCCTTTGAATCCGAACCCGTCAAACCCCCTGAGCAGTGATTCCAGCTCGAATTCCCACATTTTAATCGTGCCTACGTAAACATTGCCCACGCATGCAACGTATTTTACCCCGCTCTTGGATAATTTCGTTTCCCCGACCCACCTCAATGTCATAGTATCGTTGACGTAAAGGTGTTGCGAGTGCTTTCTCTTCCTAAGCAGCTCAGCAAGCCATTTTTCCATTTCGCAGCTTGTGCGCCTGCTTAGCTTTATGGTTTCAACGCCCAATCTTCCACCATGTTTTGCTTTATCAAAATCTGATAAACCAGATATAAATAACTATCACAATAGGGCACAACATTTGCACGGACTGAATGGCAATACCAATAAATCCGTTTCCAGCCAAGCTTATTCATCCAATGGTTGCATGAAAATAAATGGTTTTGTCAAGCCGGCATTGTTTGTCGTCGCATGCGAGATGGCGGGATTGGTAGGCACAGCCTTTACGGCAAATTCCCTGGCCGTTTGGTACCTTTCTCTCAGGAAGCCGGCATTCAATCCGCCTGGTTGGATTTTCGGCCCGGTGTGGGTCATATTATACGCGCTGATGGGAGTTTCAGCCTACATCATATGGTCCAAGGGATTGCAAAAGCAGAATGTAAGGATAGCGATGTGGATATTCGTGCTGCAGCTGGCACTGAACATCTTATGGACTGCGGCTTTCTTCGGGCTGAAGTCCATACTATTCGGGTTTGCAACAATTGTGGCGCTTTTGGCGGCGATTATCCTTACAATTATCTTATTCTACAAAATATCGAAAAAATCCGCGCTGCTCCTGGTGCCTTACCTGTTCTGGGTATCGTTTGCGCTTGTCCTAAACCTTTCCATACTGCTGCTGAACGGTTGAATCGCAATGTAAGGAATGCCATATCTGGAACGAACTTATTGAAAAATATTAAATTCATGCAAGTACATAATAGTCTTGATACACGATGACAGTAGATTATAAAATAATCAAATCAAGATCCGGGGCAAGAGAGTATGCCAAGGGCGCAGGAATTATAGAAATACCCGACGGATCAGAGATCAAGGAGCATCTTATACTAAGCCATGACAGCAACGTTACGCCGTATTTCGGCATTGTCCTGGATCCCAGCATAGCGGTAGCCCCGGATTCGGAGATCCCTGTATTCGTGAATATACCGGCTGATATAGGCATATTCATAACGAACGGTAAAAACCACACGCTCATAGACAGGATAAGCAAGCACGAAAGCAGGTATTCCTTGTACGGCAGCGCATCGGACGGCATAGTATACAGGTACTTCAAACTGGGGCATTCGAGGAAGATGGTAAATGGGGAAAGGAATGCCATACCTACCGAGATAGTGATAACCAACAGGAGCAACTCCTGGCAGATAATAAGCAGGATAATTTTCGTGGGCAAGTCCTTCGACATATTTTCCTACGAAGACAAAATAGTGGGAGAGAGGATACACTTCAACATATCAGACGAAAACGTCATAACGACAAGGCTGGGCAATGCCCCTTCGGTGAAGGGGGCCAGGATGGTGGAGTACTCCGCGGCGTTTGAAAAGATCAGGATCAAATCCGATACCGTGGAAATGAGGTATGGCCCATGATAGGCGTAGTAAACTGGATAGTTTCCAACTACGTCAAGCTGGCAATCTCCGCCATAATAGTTGTCATAGGCATAGCCATAGGGAGCATGCTCTCCGTTGCGATAAGGAGGAGGATGCACAAGGATTATTCCATCCAAACGGCAAAGCTTGCCGGGAGGGCTGTATATTACGTTGTATCGGCTATTGCCATTATTGCCGCGCTGGGAAACCTTGGCGTTAACCTTGGATCGGCGCTTGTTGCTGGGGGATTCCTGGGCATTGTGGTGGGGTTTGCGGCGCAGTCCTCGTTCTCCAACCTGATAGCAGGGGTATTCCTGATGATAGACAAGCCCTTCAAGATAAGCGATTACATAGGCTACGACAACATGAGCCTTCAGGTGATTGACGTGGGGTTCTTCTCGACCAAGGCTGCGACTTGGGACGGAATGCAGCTGCGCATACCCAACAACCAGCTGTTCAACTCGAACATAACAAACTACACGCGGTCAGTGGCCAGGCTTGTAAGCGCGCAGTTCACGCTCATTTACGAGGAGGACCTTAACAGGGTAATACCAAGGATAATATCCGCATTCAAGGAGCAGTGGTTCGTTTTGATAGAGCCGGCGCCGCAGGCGTTTGCCACGGAATTCTCGGACAAGGGAGTTACCATAGAGGTGAGGGTGTGGACTGCGGGAAGCACCTGGGGGGATCTCTACTTCTCTATGATAGGCACAATAGCCTATACACTAAAGGACCTGAAGGTGAAGTTCGCCTACCCGAGGATGATGTACAGCTCCGGGAGCAGCCTTAAACTGCAGGAAAAGACCGATTCCTTGCCGAAACCCAGCGTCAGCAAGTAGATTTAGGATTTCCTCTTGCCAGATGCTGGAGATTTCCGCCTTACGGCCTTCTTCTCCCCAATGCGCAGAAGCACCAGCAACAACGCAAGCATTATTACGGACCAGAAGACTACATCCGCTACAATCCCGACATAGTCGATCCTCCACGGATTGTACTGCGGTGCTATGACGAGCTTCCTTATCCATGTAAGCGGATAGCCGTACCATGAGGCGCCCACAAGCCCGATGGGCGTGCTGTTCAATGCGCCGGTTGCCAAGGTCACGATTATGCCCAGTATCAGGGCAACAGCCGTGATCTTCAGCTTTGACATAGGATTAGATTGGAAAACAGCATTTAAAAGGTTTTGCAAGAGACTAATTATGGACATATGCCCGGTAAGGACAATAGAATTGGAAAGGCGGAAGTTGCAGGGCATGGCAGCGCGAGGGTTGCAGGATGCCTCTTGGCACTTGGAACGCTGCAGTTCATCATAGTAATGGCGATAGTGCAGGCCTATTTCCCCTGCAGGGCCTCTATATGCTACAACACAGGCACGAACCCGATCAGTGATCTAGGCAATACGGCGATGTCGCCGCTTTGGCCGCTGTTCAATTACTCGCTGATAGCGTTCGGGATAATGTTCTTTGCCGGCCTTGTCCTGATTATGGAGGGAAATCCAAGGCGCTTTGCGGCAAGGCTGGGGATCCTGCTAATGGCGATAAGCGCCTTCGGCGCAGCTGGGGTTGGGACGGTACCGGAGAACGTTATACTGAAACTGCACAGCTTGTTTGCCGCGATAGCGTTCTTCGCAGGAGGACTGGGAATACTGCTCTTTGCAATTTCCATGATGGCAAGCAGGAAAAACAGGGCGTATGCAATTTATTCGCTGATATCTGGAATTGTTTCGGTGGTTGTTTTCCTGGCCTTCACAGCGCCTTTGGGCTTGGTTCCGCACCTCATCACCTCGGGAAGCGGAATTGGATTCGGAGCCGTGGAAAGGGTGATTGCGGGGCCGATCCTACTCTGGGCGCTTGTAACTGGTATATTGCTTCTGAAAAATGGCCATGGCTTTGACTTTTGAATCGGTATTTTCAAAGCAGGGGAAATCCAACTGGCTTAGGCCAGAATAGTCGGATTCGCAAACCATATTGCCGCGCAATACTCAGCTGGCTGCTTTCTTCACGAGCGCTGCTATCTTCTTCTCTTCCGCGGGAGTCAGCTTCTTGACAGCATAGGATGTCGGCCACATGTCGCCTTCATCTAGGTTTGCCTTGTCGCTGAAACCCAAAGTAGAGTATCTCGCCTTGAACTTTCCCGCATTCTGGAAGAAGCATATGATCTTATCGCCCTTGGAATATGCAGGCATCCCGTACCACGTTCTGGGAGAAAGTTCTGGTGCGGTGGCAACGATTAGAGCATGGACCTTCTTTGCCATGGAGCGGTCAGGCTCCTTCATCTTGGCTATAGCTGCAAGTACAGCATCTGTGCCATCCGCCTTTGAATTCTTTTCTTGAAGGTACTCCTTCATCGCGGCTATTTCCTCTTTGCTCAGTCCCTTTGCCTTCTTCGGTGCGGTTGTTGCCTTTTTCATGGTGATCCCCTCTTCTTGATTATATCGCATATCATGTCAGAATGTATATTTAGGCCTATATTTGTCAGGTTGTATACGTGCTCGCTTGCAACCAAGTAGACTATCTCGCAGGCTTCGCGGTCCGAATAGTGCTTCGATAGTCGTTTGAACGTCTCTGGATCGACTTTTTTGTCCTTCGTAAGCTCGGTAACATAGTCCAATGCTGCGCGTTCGGCTTCGGTAAACAAAGGGCTGGTGCCATATTTGTCAAGCGCGTCGAACTTTGCCTGGTCCATGTGCGCGGCTATGGTGCCTGCTCTGTTGGAGTCTATGCAAAACAGGCAGAGATTGAGGTTGGCTATCCTTTGCCGTATGAGCATTACTGTCTCGGGGTTCAGCTCCAATTTCCGGTCTAGTTGCGAAATCTGCCCATAAAATTGTGTGTAAAAGTCCCAAGGCAGGCGCGCATTGAGAACCTTTGCAGGCGTGAGCACCTTGCCGAAGTACTGGCGCATCATCGCGTATGCCTTCTTCGCCTCTGGATCTTCTGGCTCTTCTATGGGGGCCAGGAATGGTTCGTCTTTGCTTCTTTTTATGTCCGTCATTTAACCACAACGTATAATATGTTCTTTCAGGTAGAAATAGATTGCGGCACAGGTGTAGGCCTTGAAGGGCATCGTCCGAAATGTCGTAATAATTTAATCATGATGCCTTACATTAAAGTGTTTTTGAAGCATGCACAGAATTTCTCACTAGTAATGAGAAGGTCTAGGTTTTATCTACTCTCCACGATGTTCAATATGTCCTTTATCATGGCGTTGGCATCCTTTTCGGACATTTTATCTATGCCTTCTTCTATGTATTTGAGGTAGGATTTTACAAAAAAGTTATCCCTAAGCCTGTACTTGTCCAGTATGTAGTCTATGAGTTGGTGGATTTTCTCCTTGCTGCTGATTTCAACACCTTCATACTGTTGCGTTAATTTCGCTCAGGGCAGATTTGCTTACCTTTCCATCACGCTGGTCCTTTATGAGCCTGCTCACACCCTCGAGTGCACTCGATCCGTGATCCATTATGTGAACCATGGCGTCTATCGGGTCCTTTGCGCTGTTGTTGCATATTTTGCATACGTATGACTTACCCCTCTTGGCAACCAGCATTTCCATCAACGGGTTGCTATCATCTGATAAAGCACTTTTGTTTTTGGATACATTGTTCTTAGTAATCTTTCCACGTACCATTTCATCACCTATACAAATTTTCTATTTTTATCTTATTAAGAACTTGTTTTTCTTTCGGTTCGGCTTCAAAAATCAGCTATTAATGCAGTTCTCTTGTTTCCATCAACAAAAGGATGTTCTGCAATTTCTTCTATTGTTGGGTAGTAGGTTACTTCTGTTTTATCCATGATGGATTAGGTGAAGTAATTAATTAATGATTTCTTATATAAGTTCATGAAAGCCAAATTTGAGATATTCATTCTTATTAAGAATAAGCAGGCAACTACATTAACTAAACAGATAGCAACAAGATATAAAACCTACAGTGCTTTAAGAGATACAAAAGGGCCACATATTTCTTTCATTTATTTGAACAAGAAGTTAAATGAGGATAGAATTAATGAGCTGATTGGGTACTATGAAGACAAATTAAAGAAGATAAAGCCATTTTATTTAGAGGTTAGTGGTATAAGTTTCTTTAGGAAATATTATGGCCAACATCACTTAAATTATGCTGTAATATTGAAAGTAATTCCTGATAAAAACCTTGTAAATCTGAATCGCATTTTTAATAGCGGGATTAAAGATATAGATCATAGAACTTTCAACAAGTTCCAGCCACATATAAGCCTTGCCAGAACGGATCTAGATAAAGAGAAATTTTATGGTATACTAAAGGATTACAAAGATCATAAGATAAAATTTAAGGTTTGGTTAACTTGTATTTACGCCGGTACTAGAAGAAAAAAGAGACAAAAATGGAAACTTGTTAAAATGAAATTAGGCACATAACCTGTCATACCAACGCCATGACGAGGCGTCAAAACTAAGCATTATCTTTCGATGACAAACTAAGCGAAATAATCCAATTTCGCCCGAAGCACAGGATGCGCATCAGATACATCTCCTAAAAGGAGGTTTTAAGAGCATTTTTGTATAATGTTATTCAAATCGGTTGCTATGAACAGGTTGATATTTGTTGTAGTTGCTGCTATTGTCATAGGAGTTGTGGCCACGTACTATCTGCTGGCTGGATTTTCTGGGCATGGAATTCAGCCTCAATCAAACACGACAGTACAAAACTCTGGAGTCAACAACTCGGCCAATAATTCGGTTGTAAATGCAGCACTCACAGATTGCGCAAAGGCAGGCATATCTGCATCACAATGCCAACGCTATTGCGAAAGCAATCCAAGTGCATGTGGACTCGCAAATCCGAATAACAATGCATCAAACCAGTCAGGCAGCCCGCATAACCAGAGCACCCAAAACAATCAGAGTAAATCCCAAAAGGTCTATGTTGGCAAATCTGTGACATTCCTTGGACAATTCACTATTAAATTATTGATGATCAACAACTCTCAGGCCGTTCTTAATGTCAGTCAGGGCCAATACTCTAGAGTTGTTCAAATGGGTCAGTACCAGTATGTGGGTTTCGGTCAGTCAGGCAATGGGCCCTACCTTTTCACATATCAGGTAAATGGCACAGGCCAAAACGGCTGGGTATCCCTTAACATGACAAACATCCTGCCCAGTGGATTCAGCCAAGCGCAGAGCGTGCTCGGTAACCAATCCGGCTCAACCGCCCAGTACCAGAACAATTACACCACAAACCAGTCACAGTCCAATTACACTGCAAATGGCGGTATAGCATCAAGCCTGATGGCATGCCAAAACCAGACCTACCTTACAGCGTTGCCCGCAAACCTCTCATCCATTTCATCCTTATCGCCCATTGGCAATCTTAATCCTCCCGGACACGTCATTCCGTCAGACCATGGGAGCATAAATCTTGTATCCGCAAGCACGCTCCAGGCCACGGTGTATGCTCCGGGAAACGTTCATATTCTACAGATAGTCTACCAGAACTCAACGCAAGCTGGCAAACACTTTAGCGATTATGGAGTATATTTTTCGCCATGCAAGCAGCTTGTATTCTATTACGGGCACCTGGATGAGCTTTCTGGTGCACTGCAGCAGCAAATCAGCAATGCAAGCAAGAACGCGTCCTGCCAAAGCTTCCAAGAGCCAGGCCTAGCATCCAAAACGTGCACATATCATTTCGACTACATGGCAAAGGCAGGGGAAGTTCTAGGTGCCGCCGGAGGGCCAAACAGCAACATTAAGGGTTTTGATTTTGGAGGCTATGATCTGCGTACGTCAACCCAGGCATTCATAGACCAGGCCAGGCAGGTCAATAATTTTGGGAGGCCATTGAATGCGATATGCCCTGTTAATTATTACACAGGAGCCTTGTACACCGAGCTCTACTCCATAATGAACAATACTGCAAAAGGTTCAAATGGTTACCCATCATGCGGCACTGACATGGAGGATATTGCGGGCACCATACAGGGCAACTGGTATCTGAACGGCAGTGCAGCAACTGGTCCGGCAAACTCGAGCCAGCAGATGGCCATAGTCCATTATTACGAGAACCCAGCCATAGGCGTTGTCTCCATTGGTGGAGTCGTAGCTCAAGCAAGCCTTAACTACTTCACACCAACCAGCAGCGGTTACATAAACAGAGAACCATCGCAGGTGACCGCGGACGGACACATATACTGCTACTACCAGAATAATGACAATACGCCATATGGGGCGTCCCCTCTCACCGGTTACTTCCTTGTCCAGTTAGTTAATACAAACACTCTAAAGATAGAATACCAGAATGGAGCATGTCCGCAGACCCCATCTTCGTTTAGCAACCCAACAATATACGTGCGATAAAAGGACTTCTTGAAGCACAAAGCCCGAAGCACAGGATGCGCGTCAGGCACATCCCCGACAAAATTATATAAATAAGATCTTACAGAATAGTATTTGGTGGTTATACGATAAGCTCTGACAAGGATCTTATTGCAAAAGTGCAGATCAAAGTTAATGCACCTATAGCGAAGGTTTGGGATGCCCTGATTGACCCAAGGGCAATCAAGCAATATATGCTCGGTGCCGATGCAGTATCAGAATGGAAGGAGGGGAGCCCTATCGTATGGAGAGGGGAATGGAACGGCAAAAAATACGAAGATAAAGGAAAAATACTAAAGCTGGCTCCTGAGCGCCTCATTAGATACAGTCACTTTAGTCCGCTGGCCGGATTACCCGACGCACCTGAAAATTACCACATAGTCACTGTAGAATTAGCCAGCAAAGGCACACATACATTGGTGTCTCTATCCCAAACAAACAACCCTACACAAGAGGCTCTGCAGCATAATGAGCAGGGGTGGAAAATGATGCTGGACGGGCTTAAAAAATATCTTGAATAGAGCAGAACTTGAATGCCATAGCCCGAAGCACAAGATGTGCGTCAGGCACATCCCCGACAAAGAACTTTAAAGAATGGGTCTTAATTGATGTAGATCACATACTTTTATTTAAATTATTTAAGCATATAAGGAACGTACAGGGCAGGTTAGGATACCAATAGATTAGCATGGTCCAATTTATGGCTAAAAGCAAGCAGATGGTTTTTACTATAGGCCACTCAACGCGTAAGCTTAGCGAGTTCGTGAGGTTGCTTGATGCATATAAGATAAAGGAATTGGTAGATATACGCACCATACCAAAGTCAAGGGCCAATCCGCAGTTCAATGAGAAACGACTCGCCTATGGCCTGAAGAGGCACCGCATACGCTACAGACATATAAAAGGCCTAGGGGGTCTCAGACATCCATCGAAGAATTCAGTCAATACATATTGGCACAATGCGTCATTCAGAGGCTTCGCAGACTATATGCAGACCAGGAAATTCAGGAAGAGCCTCATCGAACTTATAAGTCTAGCAAAGAAAAGGCAGACAGCCATAATGTGTGCAGAGGCAGTACCGTGGAGGTGCCATAGATCGCTGATAGCGGATGCGCTTCTGGTCAGGGGAGTAAATGTCAGGCATATATTTAGTCCAACAAATTCAAAACCACACGAGCTAACAAAAAGCGCAAGGGTGAACAGGCTGAATATAGTGTATAAATAACCGGTCTGCAAGAGATAATCGGTGCGTTTATGGATAATGTTGCTGCAACGAGCAAGATGGTAAGGCTTTACATAGCTACGGGGTTCTTGTATTTCGTAATCGGTACGATACTTCTTGCCTTTAACTTGTCAGGCGCAGTTGCCGTAGATAGAGACCCGATATTCATACTATTATTGTATGGTTTTGTAACGCAGCTGATTTTTGGCGTATCATATATCTTTGTGCCTGGGGTTTCACGCCATAGTGGCTCAAATTATAAGGTTATAGCCGCAGAATACGTCCTCTTAAATGCAGGGATAATTGCATTCGAGGGCGTTGCACTTGCAGGCAAGAAGGAAGTAGCAGTGATCCTGGGAGGGCTGATAACGATGATCGTGGCTGTTTTGTTGCATGCAGTCAACATATGGCACACGATAATCGGCAGGAAAAGCGGAAATACGACATAGCATGATAATTATACCATCCTTGATAGTGCCTCATTCTTTGCTTTATCATCGATATAATTATCTATCCACGGATACATGTCTTCTTCCTCCATCTTATCATGTGCTGCTAGCAACTGCTCCAAGTCATTCTCAAGGGTTGTATCTCTGGCTTTTAAGCTATCAGCCAATCCCCTTAAATCATCTTTAATCCTGTTATGCTGCACTATCAGTTCGTCTATTATCGGTGAATCGTCCCCCATCTTCTTCTTGGCAAGCGGGAATAGGATATCTTCCTCCCATTTTATATGACGATCAATTCCTGCCCTAAATTCCAAAAAGAGTTGCTCTGCTTCTGCCGCTTTTTTCGATTTCCTGAACTCCTGGAAAATGTATTCAAGCCTTGAATGGTCTCTGGACATGAATCCATATATGTCTTGCCCCTTCTTAGAGTAGGCGCCCTTTGCCTGCTTCCATACATCCCATGCGATGGCAAACTTTATTATCTGCGGTTCTGTGCCTTTTGTTGCTTCATCCAACGTAAGTTTGTACTTGGCTTTCATGTATTCCAAGAACTCTTTATCGTACTGTTCCATACAGTATAAGTTGTCTTTTAAGCAATTTAAGCGTTGCGGGATGCAACGTATACTGCAAATTCCTATTGGACTATTGAGCGCTGTGGTTGACCTTGAAGTGTATAGCCCGAAGCACAAGATGTGCGTCAGGCACATCCCCGACAAGGAAACTTAATAAATAACCAAGTTTAAATAACTTAAATAAAAGTTGATAACATGAGAAAAATAATCGTCATAACAATGATTACGCTAGATGGGGTAATGCAAGCCCCCGGCGGACCAGAGGAAGACACATCAAGCGGTTTCAAATATGGTGGGTGGACAGCACCGTTTTCGAATGACAACGGGAGCGATTTCTTCCAAAAAAATATGCAGCCTGCAGAATATCTATTAGGTAGAAAAACATTCGAGATTTTTGCCAGCTACTGGCCACAGCACAAAGACATCTGGCCCGGCATAAACGATGGCATGAAGTACGTTCTGAGCAACACTCTGGAAAAGTCAGATTGGGGGAACACCGCATTCCTCAAAAATTTGACAGATATAAAGAAACTTAAAGATTCAAACGGTTCTGACCTTCATGTTTGGGGCAGCGGCAAGCTCATACAGCTACTAATGAAGAATGATTTAGTTGATGAGTTCAGATTAGTAACATATCCGTTGACGCTTGGTCAAGGGCAAAAGTTATTTGCAGAGGGCACAATTCCGGTCACATTCAAACTAACAGAGAGTACGGCCACGCCAAGCGGCGTTGTTATGGCGAACTACAAGCGAGCTGGGGAAGTTAAGACAGGAACTGTTGGTGAGTAGTCTGTTCACCAAAATAGCAAATTACTTCTAGTGTCAAGAACCCTACGCCCGAAGCAGGCAACAGGATGAGAAGTCCCACGCCCGGTGTTTTTTCTAGGCATAGATTTCACTTTTAGCATTACTATGTTAACTTATATAAAATGGTTTGTAAATTTCTACACCCTTAGCGCTATTTTATGATTATTCTTCTTTGATTCTCTACCAAATATTTTATGCGGTATCCCAAGTCTTTCAAGCTCCTTGACTTGAAAACCCCAAACAATGGAAACGTGTTCACCGTCTATATAAGCTCCTTGTCGAACACCACCTATTTCTGACATTGCCTCTTTCCCCTCTATTCTAGCCTTCCTATTGGGAAATGTCAACATGTACGTATTTTCATCTTTTATTTGAGATCCATTTTGTTCAAGTTTTGCTTTTTCCTTAGTCATAAAATCCCTTATTTTATCTTATATATAGAATTCAAGGTTATTTTAATTTTGCTTTTTTCTCAAATTTCTTATTTCCCTTAATAATGGTTTAACATCAGGTGAAATGCCTGGTACGATTGTAATTTCACTCTGTTCGATTACTATTATCTTCTCTTTCGAATGCTCTTCTAATATTCGCCTTAATTTTTTGAAATATTCCATAGCATTATTATGTCGGAGAGTATAAACTTCATAACGTGCATGTTTATTTACAATTGTTTTCTTTTTCTTATTTATCCATGCACCTCTTATTGTAGGTGATGTAAGTATATGCGGTACTCCAATGGGCGTTTCAGGTAAAAACGGTAAGAATTCTTTTGGAATGCTCTTTAATTCTTCTCTTGAATATTTTGCTTTATATCTAAAATTTGTGTAACCACCTAAATGTTTTCCAAAATGTACTTCAAGCGTGTCCAGATCTGCACTTGTAAAAATTGATTTTTCTACGGGAAAAGGTTTTCTAGGTATCTTCTTCTCTTCGCTTATGGGTAATAAAAGGGTAAACTTGAAATGATAACCTTCCAATACTGGTTTAAAGACACCGGTGTAAGATGTTCTAAATACTGCTAATTTCCTGCCTAGTAACTTTTCTTTATTTACATCTTTCGTGCTCATTTTATCACAAAATTATACTGTTTATAAGATATAATAATGTTTCAGAAAGATGGAATTTTAGATGTGTATTTTTGATTTTAAGGCACCTAACCTGCCATACTAACGCCCTTACAAGGCGTACAGACTAAGCATTCTCTTTAGACGACAAGCTAAGCAAAATAAGCAAATTTCGCCCGAAGCAGGCAACAGGATGAGAAGTCCTTCGCCCTTTTGTTTTGGGCATAGTTACACCAATAATATTGAATTTACCTTCTTAATGCAACAGATTTACTGTTTCCATTTGATTTTCTTTTGAAGAATTCCCAAGGTATCCCTAATTTATCAAGAACTTTGACCTGGTAGCCTTTGGCTACTGTTACATCTTGGCCATCATCCGACATGCTTGATGATGTACCTGGATATATTCCCATAAGTATATAGTTTCCATCTATTCTAGATTTGCGTGTAGGAAATGTTATTGCATAGGTTTTACGGTCTTCTACTTGCATTTCATTTTGTTCTATTTTTTTGACTTTACTTCTTGTAAGCTTTTCAGACATCAATATCACATATTAATTGTGTTTGTTTGAATATAAATATGTTACGGCAATTATAATTTGTCACATAGATTTTATCTTTTGCTTTAACCTTTTGTTATCATTTTTCAATTTCTCAACTTTTCTTAAGAGGTTTCTAGTTTCTGATGAAATGCTTGGAAGTATAGTAACTTCTGACTGTTCGATTAGAATTACTTTTTCTTTTGAGTATTTCTCTAGTATCTCTTTTAGATCCTTGAAATATTCAACAGCTTTATCATGTCTTTGGGTATAAATATGATATTGAGCATGCTCATTAACAATAGGTCTTCTATTTTCGTCTACCCAAGAACCTTTTAGTGTAGGTGAAGTTAATATATGTGGCGATACTCCAGGTAATGGCATTTCAGGAAGTATATATTTTGGTATGTTTCCTATTTCGCGCTTTGTATATGTTATGTCGTATCTAAATTGGGTGACACCTTTGAATTGACTAATGAAAAGTTTCCTGAGTGCATCTAAATCAGTCTTTCCGAAGATTATCTGTTGTATGGGGTATTTTCCCTTTGTTACTTTTTCTTCGCTTATTGGAAGAAATATACTAAATTTGTAGTGATATCCCTCAAGCGTCGGCTTGAAGAATTCTAAATGTTTATCATACGTTCTCAGTTGCTTCAAGCTCTTGCTAAGTGGTTCTTCTTTAGTTATACCTTTCATTTTATCGCATAATTATACCGCCAAGGAAATATAATAATGTTTCAGAAAGATGGAATTTTCGGAAGTATATTTTGATTTTAGGACACATAACCTGACATATTAACGCCCAACCAAGGCGTACAAATCAAGCATTCTCTTCCGACGACAAGTTAAGCAAAATAAGCCATTTTCGCCCGAAGCAGGGATCGAACCTGCAACCTATTGGTTAACAGCCAATCGCTCTACCATTGAGCTATTCGGGCATATCCTCAGAAGAAAGGAAATTGTTTCTTCAGATTTATAACCCTTATGTAGATACCCGCCTTCTCGGTGAAAGAATTAGCCGATTCAATGGAATCGTTCGTGTAGTTGTACCTCAGGGTGCTGAACTTCTCTTTTATTTCTGTCTTTGAATACGTGAATATCCTTGCTCCGCTCTCGTGGAAGAAGTTGAAAGACCCTATTATGTGGTCGTTGCCGCTGAAGAACGCGTACATCTTCGGCATCGAGTCGTCGCCGTGCGCGCTGTTAGCTATAGATCTCACAAGCATGTTGCAGTCCTTGGCCTCTATGCTGATTATCCTTCCCGCCTTCTTTAGGTCCTTCATTTCCGTGTACGGGTTCGACAGCAGCTCCACAATCGGAGCCCTGTAGGACCTGTAGTCCATGCTTTCCGATATCCTGTCGACCATCTCGAACCTTTCCATGGAATCAGATCCGGGGGTGTAAACGAAAAAATTGCCTATGCTCTCGAACTGGAAGTAGTATATCATCCTTATGTCGCCAAGCCTCTCGCCTGCAAAAATGAGCTTGTATTTCCCGCTTTCCTTCAGCGCCTTGACATGCCCGGGAGTATAGTCGAATACCTGCCTTGCAAGGTCAAGTGGCGAATCGAGCTCTATGTAATATGCGTATATGTCCTTTTCCTCCTTTGTCTTGCCTTTTGATTCTTTGGCCAATCAGTCACCTATTCCCGGATTAGTAGCTTGCCTGTTCCCGCTGCAGGCTAGGCTTGCTTGCTCAGGCATGCCTGGAAAGCAGGCTTATTATGTACATTACAGCATAAACCGGAGCGTATGTTATCGGGAACGCAAGCACCCCCCTGCCTATCGCATCGTAGTCGCTTGCTATGCTTGCCTTTGTCGTGAGGGTTATGTTGCTCTGCTTGTATACAAGGGAGCTTGCTATGGAGCTTACGTACAGCCTTATGCGGTACTGCCCCGGCTCGTTCTCATATACGGGATATACGAAACGCCCCTCGGTGTGGTGCAGCGCTATGACCGTTATGCTTTTGTTCCATGCTGGAAGCCCGTAAACCGTTATGTTGAACGGGCTGTCCGAAACCCCGGTATTGTTTATTGTCACGTATATGTCAGCCGGGTTGCCAGGACCGACGGTTATCGCGGTTGGCGTGACGCCCAGCTTGAACACGTCTGGCGTTACGTTCACGTATGCGGTGAACTTGAGGCTTCCGAGCTTTGAATAGTTGCCCAGGTTTATCGCCGTTATGTTGAACTTGTATGTGCCGTTCTGCGCCTGCGGGGACACAGCTATCTTTACGGATGGGCTAGGCGTATAAAGAGGGGAGTTCTGCGCTATCCAGCCTGCTGGAAGCGCCGAGGCGCTCAGCTCGTCCCACCCTATCGGGAACACGCCTCCGGTATTGTTCGTAGTTTGTGCAGATATCGTAACGTAGAACGTCTCTCCCGGGCCTACGCTGCCGAGGTATACGCTGCCGTTCTGGTTGACGGTAGTTACGTATGGCTCCGTCATGTTGACGTACGTCGCGTTGAGCAGCGCCATAAACGAAATGCTAAGGATGATTGGCAATATTATTAGGCCCGGTCGCAATCTCACACCTGATCGTATATATCATTCATGGATATTTATATTAAATTATCCCTTCGGCTCATGTATACTTGACGGATACTGATGCCAGCCTCTGGACGTTGCTGTAGCTTCCGGGCAGCTCGCTTATCGTGTAGTTTATCCACACGTAGCCGCTGAACTCGTTTCCGAGCCTTGCCTTCGCGACCTTCGGGCCTGAATAGCAGTTTACCCTGATCTTCGTCTCGTTGGAAGAGTATGCGGTTATGCCCCCCTGCAGCTGGTTGTCGGGATAGTAGCCGGGCGCTGCGCCGTATGGAAGGACGTGCACGTTGCCGTACTTTGGGCTGTCGGATGAAACGTTCTGCTGCGTCGAGCAGGCTACGCCGCTGATTATCATCGAGCCGCCTGTAGACTGCGAGAAAACCATTATCATTGTGCCGTTGGGGTGTATCGCCACGCCGTCGCACGAGAATGACGGCGAGGGGGCGCAGTATGTCGGTGCTGCCCTGGAGTTGAATATCCCAAGCTGCAGCAGCACGTACAATGATATCGTTATCATGAGTATTGCAATGCCATACGCGACAAGCATGTCTATCGATGCCTGCGCCCTTGAGATTCCCATAGGTTACCTTTTGTCCTCTTCGTTGCCCTTGTCCTTGCTTACCTGCAATTTGACCCCCTTTGAGTCCCTTGTTATCCTTACGTCAAGGTCCTCGTTCCCGAACATCTGCCTTATCTCCTCGTATGTGTAGGAGCCTATGTCCTTCCTCGAGGTGCCCTTGCTCTTGAGTATCTCGTTCCTCCTCTCCCTTATCTTGTCCTTTTCCGACTGCTCGTATATGAGGGACGGCCTCGGTAGCTCCTTTGAATCGAATAGGTCGCCTATGTCCATCGGTATTGCCTTGTAGCCCTCGTCCTGGAGTATGAAGGGAAGCACCGCATCGAATTCCTCCCTGAGCTTCTCCACGCTCACGTCTACCGTTTCCTTCGGGCCCGCTATGACGAACACCTCGCTGTCAAGGAAGCCCACGAATATCCTGTTAGGGTTGTTCTTCGCGGTGTCCTGAAGGAGCTGGGATATTAGCCTGAGTATGACCATTGCTGAATTGACCCCGAAGCGCTTTGCGTATTCGCCGAGGCCCCCTATCTTGAGCGTGCCTATGGAATACTGCTCGCCCTCCTTTATGGAGTGCTCTATCTCGTTGGATATGCCCTCCTCGTCGGGCAGGTCTATGAGAGGGTCGAACCTCTTGCCCTTCTTCCTAAGGAATATCGTGACCAGGCTCCTCAATTCGTTCGGGTCGAAAGGCTTCTTTATGTAGTAGTCTGCGCCGAACTTTATACCATTGAACCTGTTTTCCGTGGGGTCCATGGCGCTTACCAGTATGACTATCGTATTGCTCACGCCGGGGTCGCTCTTTATCGTCCTGCAGATGTCAAGCCCGTTCTTGTGCGGGAGCATCAGGTCGAGTATTACAAGATCCGGCTTCTTCGTCCTCACGAAGGCTATCGCATCCCCTCCGTCGTATATCTGGCTCACCTCGAAGCCCCTGCCTATGGAGAGCGCCATGAGCTTGTTTATGTTCTTGTCGTCCTCTACTATGAGCACCTTGCTCAGGGAGCCCTGGTCCTGCAGCGGGTAATAAGTCAGTACGCCGCCCCTGCTCCTCGATGCTATGGCCTTCATCTTCTCGAGATCGGTGAGCGCCCTCTTCAGCTTCTCCTTGTCTATGCCCCTGCTGAACGACATGTCGCTCAATTCGTTGAATGATATCTGCTGCTTCTCGTTTATTATATCGAATATGTCGCTTATGCTTCCTGCGGTCGTGTTCTCCATCTAGTCACCGAATAAGGATTCAACAACAAATAATATTAGGCTTGTCATATTTGCGCAATTGTTGAAGTAAACTACGTAAGGGATTAAAAAGCTTTATGAGCATATAGATATGATCAGATGGCATTCCTGAAGAAGGGGACGCAGTCCAGGCAGGGGCAGGGCAGGCCCAGCAACAGGACCATTGCAGTTGCGGCACTTGTCGTGATAATAGTGGTAGCCGCATTGTACTATTTCGTGTTCCTGAACGTCAGCCAAACCATAGTCAAGGCCCCGGCTGTCGCCAATCTCTCCGAATCTGGCACGGTTTTCAGCGTTGACTCGCAGCAGTACCTCATTTCCCTTGCAGGGGAATCGGCAAGCTCAGGTATTGCATACGTCCACGTGGACAAGCTCCCCATATTCGTAAACCCGCCCCTCAACGTAACGCTCACGATAAACAACATAACCAAGATAAATGCAGGCACGCAATACGCAAACATGGGGATACAGCTCGAGGCCATAGGGCAGAACAGCGTAACCGTCAAGGTGTCTCCGCTGTTCACCAGCTTGCAGATAAGCCCGGATTCGCAGTACATAAGGACTATGCAGGGATCCCTTTACTCGCAGAGCCAGCCCAAGGCGCAGAGGCCCAGCAATTCCACAATTACAGTTGCCACTTCGACAACTTCTACAAGCGCGTCCACTACCACGATGTCGCAGGCTAGCGCAATAGCTGCTGACATAAACTCAACGCTCGATGCTGACAGCCTGTATTTGCTGCTCCTGAACTTCAGCGCTCTCTACGCCAATACAACCGGCTGCACCCCAACGCTATACAGCGAGGCCTACATAAGGGCATACGGCAGCGCGCCCGGCGGGCCGAACGACTATGCAAACGTGAGCTACATAGTGCCTTACAACATGTCGCTCAGGATAGCAGGCGTGGGCAGGGGCGACTACAACGCCACATTCACGACGCATGCAAGGGGCTCGTTCTACAACAACGTAGTCGCTGCATCTATAGAGGTCAACGCCAGCACAAAGAGCGTGCTCGGCAAGGGCGTGAACAGCAAGGGCATATTCGCGGGCCAGACGAGCATATCCCAGCTGCAGGCGAACTACTACAGGGCATTAGGATACGGATCCTGCGGCGTTTACGTTTGAGCGCTCCTTCTTCTGCTTCGGCTTCACCCTCAATGTGAATGTGAACGTGCTGCCATTGCCGAGCTCCGACCTGCTGCATGCGATCTTGCCCCCGTGTAGCATCACTATCTGCTTTGTTATGGACAATCCAAGCCCTGTTCCTGACGCCTCCTGCTTCAGCAGGCCTTTCTTCGGGGCCTCGTAGAAGTTCTTGAACAGCTTGTGCCTGTCCTCCTCGCTTATGCCTATGCCGGTGTCCTCCACGTCGCACTGTATCATGCTCTTGCTCTTCCTTTTTATGGATACGCTTATCCTGCCCTCATTGGTGAATTTTATCGCGTTGTTTATCAGGTTGGTGAACGCCTGCACCAGCCTGCTGGGATCCGCCATTATCTTTGGCACGTCGTCCTCTACTTTCCATGCGAACTTGAGGCCCTTCTCCCTTGCCATCGGGGATTCCATCAGCGCCTGTATCGTAGGGTTGCTTCCGAGCTCCTTCATGTCTACCTCCCTTATCTCCAGCTTCATCTTCTTGGATTCCAGCTTCGCGGCGTCAAGCACCTGCTGTATTATGAACATCAGCCTGTCGCCCTCCTCCATTATCGTTGCTAGGCAGTCCAGCTGCTCCTTGTTGAGGCTCCCGAACTCACCGCTGTAGAGCAGCTTGGAGAAACCCTTTATGTTGGTGAGAGGTGTCTTGAGCTCGTGGGATATGTTGTGTATGAACTGGGATTTCAGCCCGCTGGTAGCCTCAAGGCGCTGTATCCTGCTCTCGGCCTTGGCGATTGCCTCCTTGTAGTCGCGCAGCTTCCTCTTGGTCTCCAGCTCCTTTATGACTATTATGTAGTCTGCTACATCCGTACCGCTGAAGAGCCTTATCGAGTGCGTTGCATCAGTTACCATGTCGCTGCCGTCGGCGTTCTTGCCCTTGCTCAATAGGGTGACATATGAGTTGTCTATCTTCCCGCCGTTCCTGACGTAGGTTATGTCCCTGTCGAATATCGACTGGTCGGAATAGATGCTCCTGAGCTCCCTGCCTATCAGCTCGCTCCTCGAATATCCCAGCACGTTCTCAGCTGGCATGTTGCAGTCCTTCACGTACCCGAGCGCGTCCATGGTTATCACCGCGTCGGAAGTGCCCTTTATGAAGTCGTTGAATGCGTTGCTTATGCTTTCCGCATACCCTTCGGAAGTTGCGTCGGAAAGAAGCATTAGGTAGCCGTTGGCCCATTTGGAGAGCACGAAGCGCAGGTGCGAAGGTATGCCTGTCGCAGAGACCAGATCTATGGAGCCGTGCAGCCTTTCGGAGGAGGCGTTCTTCTCCAGGAGCTCCTTCAGCTCCCCCCTCCTCTTCTCCGTGGTGAGCTCTGTCAGCGTCTTGCCGATTATGAGATTCTTGTCGTAGCCTATCGCCTTCTTTATGCTGTCGGTGGCGCTGCGCACCTCTAGATTGCCGTCAAGGTAGAGCGCGCTGACGTAGGATTCGTTGTCCATCGACTGCTCCATCAGCGCGAGCCTCTTCAGCTCCGTCACGTCCCTGAGCGATATATCCGCCAGCCTGTCCCCTATCATTCCCACTGACAGGGAATAGTACCTCGTCCTTCCCCCCTTTTCAAGCTGTATTATGGTTCCCCTGCTCTTGGAGAGCGTTGCCAGCTTTGCGAAGTCCAGGCCTATCGCGTTCTCTATGCGGCGCCCCTCAGGGCTTTTCTGGTCCAGGATCTCCTTGCGCGCCGCATCGTTGGACTTGACTATCTTCCCGTCGTTAGATACAAGCAGCTGCGACTCGGCCACGCTGAACGCGCTGTTGAAATAGCTTGCGAGCCTTATGCTGCGCTCGCTCTCGGATTTGTACAGCATGGTTATGCCTGCAAGGTAGGCGCCAAAGGATGCGCCGTTAAGCAGCAGCTCGCTGAACTTGTTTTCCGAAGTGGAGAGCATCTCCACCATTGATACGACATTCCCGTCGACCACTATAGGTATAACCGCGCAGCTCCTGAACCCGCGGTTCTTGTAGCCTATGAGCTCCTGGAAGGAGGAATACTCGCTGAGCTGGTTGTCCACGTAAGGCTTCTTTGTGTTGTAGACATAGCCGAAGAGCTCGCTGTCCGGGTTCTTTTCCCTTGACGTGGGTAATATCGTTACCTTCTCTACCCCGAAGAACTCCCCTATCATTCTCGCGAAGCGCCTGTCGGAGCCCTCCTCGATGGAGGCGCTGTTCGCTGCGGATATTATGCCCTGAAGCATCTTGCTTATTAGGAAGTTCTCCTGCTGCATGGGTTCTCACTTTCCGAGGCAAGGATTTTCCTTGGATATATGAAAATGGATTTCGTTATAGATATATGCAGGAAGATTATTTAAAGATTCATTGCGTTCTTAATATGGGTTGTGGATATGAGAAGCGTAAGGGGCCTTATAGTAAGGGCATCAAGGGACTTTGAGCTGGCCAAGGGTTACAAGCAGATCAGGGAATACGTTACTGCAACGCTGCTCTACACGAAATCCATAGAGGAGGCACTGAGGGCGCTCTTCATAAGCAGGACAAGGAGGGTGCCGCCCAAGGACGCGTCGATAACCTATCTCGCGAGGGGAGCTGGTGTTCCCGAGGAGGTATCGGTTTACATCGCATCGATGGAGGAGAGGGATGCGACAGAGGATCCTTCAGACCTTAACGGGATAGAGGGCAAGGAGGGATTCGGCTCCGAGGAGAATGCGTTCTTCATGGACGGGCTTGCGCAGAGGCTTCTGGATTACGTGTATGCATACAGGAGGATCTGAGATCTGATGTAACGCCGTTGCAAATGCCAGGGTGCAATGTATAAAAGGGTTAGTCCCGATTATAGTTGCGATTAGATGCAGGTAAGGGAGCTGTTCAGCGGAATATACATGATAGACAACAGGCTTGCCACTGCAAACCTTGCAAGGGGTAAGAAGACGTACGGCGAGGATCTTATCACGGAGAACAGGACGGAGTACAGGTCCTGGAACCCGTACAGGAGCAAGCTTTCAGCTGCGATACTCAACGGCATCAAGAACGTCAAGATAGAAAGGGGGAGCAGCGTACTCTACCTCGGGGCAGCGACCGGGACAACAGTCAGCCACGTGAGCGACATAGTGGGAGCGTATGGAAGGGTGTACGCCGTGGAGCTCTCCGAGAGAAACGTGAGGAACCTGATAGCCCTTTGCGAGTCCAGGAGGAACATAATACCTATACTCTCGGATGCGAGGTACATAGAGGGCTACAGCGGCTCCGTTGACCTATGCGACGTCATTTACCAGGACATATCCGCAAGGAGGCAGGCTGAGATACTGTTGGCGAACAGCAGCATGCTCAAGAGGGGCGGCTACGCCTACTTCGTGATAAAATCGCAGAGCATAGACATATCTAAAAGCCCTAAGGACGTATATAGGAATGAGCTTGCACTGCTCAAGGAGGGATTTGAGCTTGTTGAGCAGGTGAGCCTTGAGCCGTATGACAGCATGCACCTCTTCGTTGTGCTGAGGAAGCTGTAACCGTTGATTGGATGAACGCGCAAGATTACATTTCGAGGCTGAAGGGATTTGACGGATCCGCGCTGCTCCTGTGCGAGCATTGCGGCGCTGAGACCCCGGCAAAAGGCACCTCGGGAATATGCTCCAACTGCGAAAGCATGATATTCACCAGCAGGAAGATGCTCCAGGCGAGGGACCACATGCTTCTGGACGCGCTTGACAGGATAAACAGCAGCATGGGCAACTCTGAATACGAGAACGCGACAAAGATATACGAGGGCCTGATTGCGGAGAGGAAGGATCCTGCGCTTATGTATGCAGCGGCAATAGCCTACCTTAGGCATTCCAACTACGAGATTTCCCAGATAGGATACGCAAAGCCAGGATTCATGGAGGAGAATTCGGCGCACAGGGACAGGGCGTCCAAGCTCGTGTCAAGCGCCAAGAGGCTTCTTGCCAGGCTGATAAGGATAACTACAAATGACATGTCGAGCGGCAACGAGGCCCAGAACGTCGCGTATACCAGGTTCCTTGCGCAGATAAAGATGGGATCACTGAGGGGCGCCAAGCATAGCATGGGCATGCTGCAGAAAACGGACAGGGACTGCGTTTACGAATATGCGGGTATCGTGTATGATTCCCACACCGGAAAATACGAAGGCATAGTCAAGGCGGCAGAGAGCCTGATGCTGAAGGAGAATTTCCCGATAAACACCTTCTACTATCTCGGGTTCGCGCTCTTCAAGAAGGGAAATGCAAAAGACGCGAAATCGGTGCTGCAGGAGCTTGCGAAGCGCATCAAGAACGGCAACCTTGACGCGCTCATTTTCGAGGTAGACTACCAGCTGAACGCGATTACGGGCATACTCTGAAAACTGCAGCTACTTGGATATGAATATGAACTGCATCCTCTCCTTGTCGTCAAGTATGCAGAACCCGAACCTCTCCAGCTGAACTATCTCCCTTTCCCTTAGGCTTGAGGCGTAGGATTCTATGTAGCCCTCGTTTACCCTCAGGCTGTCCTTCCTGAATCTGCCCTCATCGTCAAGCGGCGCATCCGGCACGAGTATCCTGCACTTCAGGTAATTGCCGTCGCATACCCACTGCACCCTCCTTTCAGGCTCCCTGTCGGTAATCTCGCCTTTCAGCGAGTCGTCCTCCCTTGAAACGCTTACGCTGAACAGCTCCTTGAGGCGAAGTATGTCTCCATCTTTAACGGATGATGCATCATCGCCGCTTATGTAGAGGCTGTTCCTTACGGTGTATTTCCTGGCGCCCATGTCGATGGAGGGGTGCAGCCTTATCTCGACATCTCGCTGCATCAGGCCCTTGACCTCAAGGTCCACGGGCGCGGGCACATAGTACAGGCGCCTGGCCTCCCCGTCTATGATCCTCTTGTTGCAGGACATTAGGGAGCCGATGTCCACAACGCTGTCTGTTATGCTCATCCCGAATCCCAGCACGAATTCCTTTATGGCGCTTGGCCTGACGCCCCTCCTCCTCAACGCCGCGATTGTGACCAGCCTTGGATCGTCGAAACCGCTTAGCAGGCCATCGCTCACGAGCGCGCGTATCTCCCGCTTCTGGCGCGGCTGCCCCTTTATCGATATCCTGCCGTGAAGGTGCATGCTTGGCCTCCTCATTTGCAGGTAATCAAGCACCATGTCGTAGAGCGCGCCCCTCAATTCGTATTCCTTGGTCCTTATGGCATCGGTAACCCCGAACATGGAATCGTTTATGGGCGTGTTGAAGTCGTACGTTGGCCAGACTACGTATTTCGTGCCCTGCCTGTAATGCGCATGCTTCTTAACGCGCATTATTGTGGGATCCCTAAGCGCGGTGTTCTGCGACTTCATATCGCCCTTTATCCTTAGCACTATCCTTTCCTCGTCGTAGCGGTTCTGCAGCATGGATTCGAACTTCTCCGAGTTTTCTTCCGGGCCCGCATTCCTGTGCGCGCATTCCTTGCCCTCAAACCTGTCCGATTTTATCGTTTCGCCGGCGCATTCGCATGCGTATGCCTTTCCCAGCTTTATGAGCTTCCTTGCGCATTCGTATATCGCTTCCATGTTGTCGCTGGCGTAATACTCCTTGTCGAACTTTATGCCAAGCCATTCAAGGTCGCTTTTTGCCGCATCGACGAATTCCTGCTTCTCCTTTTCGGGGTTTGTGTCGTCAAAATATAGGAATGCCTTGCCATCGTATATCCTTGCGAACTCCTTGGCCAGGAAGGCAGCGCTCGCATGCCCTATGTGCAGGTAGCCGCTGGGCTCCGGGGCGAACCTTGTGGAGAAGCTGCCCCTTGCAGCTCCGTCCAGCTCCATCCTGGGCTTCGAGGTTGCCTCCACTTTCATCTCGTACTGCCTCTCGAATTCGGCCTCGTAAGCGGAATACTCCCTGCCAAGCTCCTCCTTCGAAAGCGAGTTTATTTCATCGACGACCCTTTTCGCTTCAAGCTTCAGCTCGTTCACGCTTTCCTTCGGCACCGACCTGGCGACCTTGGCGAGCACGTTCTCGACGCGCGCCTTGCCGTAATCCATTGCGTTCTTTATCGCGTACTTCCTGAGTTCGCTTATTATTTCTTTTTTTAGGGCCATCGGATCAACTAGCCCGAATTGTTAGCATTTGGAATGCTGTTTGAAGGTGTTGAGTTGGTTGTATTTGTTTTTGAGATGCTGTTTGCAACTGTCGTTGTTGCGGTTGAGGATGTTGGCGCGGTTGAATTGGCGCTGCTGTTGGATGCCGAGCCGTTTGACGAGCCCAGGCTGACCCTGAACTGGTTGTTGTACACGCTCCCGTTCCTTAGTAGGAGGGCGGATATCCCCACGCTTATCGTGGAGTTCAGGGGCACCACGCTGGCCATATAAACGGAGTAATTGCTTATAGGCACGTAAACGCCTATCGGTGCGTTGTTGTAGTGTAGCTGCACGCTGCTGGGAAGCCTTATGTAAGCGTTGGAGCCGACCCTTGCGGTGCCGTTGCCCAGGTCTTTGTAAAGCCATTGCTGGAGAGCGTAGGCCGACATGTTGGAATTGAGTATCAGCTGGAAGGTGCCGTTCGTCTCTATGTAGTTCTGCACGCTTCCGGTGGATTCCAGCTGCGAGACCGCGTCCGCAAGCCTGCTTTTTGAGGAATTCGTCGCGTTGACTGGCGACACGTATGCTACGCTGCCGTATTCGTACACTATCGCGTTGGAGTCGCCAGTGGCGAATACAGTCGCCTGGGACTTGATCGTGGTCGTGGTGCTGCTTGCGCCGCCGTTGTTGCTGAATGCAGCGTATGATGTCAGGAATATAACAGCAACAAAAACTGATCCTAGGAAGAATATGAGTTTCTTCTTGTTCGCGTCCATTGATACACCGTGTAATGCCAACGATAATTTATGCATTCGGATTGCTCCATTACGTCAAAAGTATTTTATTCATATAATATAAAGTTATTTTGCCTTGAGGGGTAATATTATGGTATTTAAAGACGGCGACTTTTTAGAAGTGGAATACAGCGCATGGACAGCTGCGGACGACAACCTGATAGCTACTACTGACGAGAAGAAGGCCAAGGAGGGCGGAATATACGACGGCCACACGCGATACGGGCCGGTGCTCGTGGTGCTGGGCTCAAACAGCGTGATAAAGGGCCTTGACAGGGAGCTCAGGTCAGCAGGCATGAACGAGGCGAAGAAGATGACGTTCAAGCCGGCGGATGCCTTCGGTGAGAGGGAGCTTGACCTTATAAGGGTAATGCCCATAGCGGAATTCAGGAAGCGCGACATAGACCCGTACCCAGGGCTTGAGGTCAACATAGACAACGCCGTTGCAATCGTGAAGAGCGTGAACTCCGGAAGGGTGACTGTTGACCTGAATCACCGCTATGCGGGACAGGACGTGACCTACGAGATAAAGGTGACAAAGCACCTCACCTCAGAAGTTGAGATGATAAACGCGCTTGGCAAGACGTACAGCGTCGAGCCCAGCAAAGCTGAGGTAAAAGGCAAGACAATAAGCATAGGCTTCAACGATGCGGTAAAGAAGAATTCCGACTATTTCGTCGGCAGGGCAAACCTGATAGCATCGCTATTCACATACTTCAAGGAAATTGAAAGGATAGAGGTAAGCGAGGAATACCTGAGGCCCAAGCAGGACGATGTCAAGGCGGAAGGCGACAAGCAGCCAGCTGAAAAGTAAAAGGCTGAAGAAAATGTTTATATATTATGGCGTTCGTTAGTCTATCTATTCAACCAGTGATGTCAATGTCTAGCACATCCAGTATCGCATACCGATACATACCCAGGAAGGGCGCAACAAAGAGGGAGATAAACAGGGAGATCAGGCACGAGAGCAGGAGCATAACTGCGGTTTTGAGGGGCAAGAAAAGCCTTGAGCTTCTGGAGGTCCCGGAGAACTTGGACTCTGCGGTTTTTATGGGAAGCCCGTTAAAGACAAAAGCGCACAGCATGCTAAGGAGCAGCTATTGAGCCGAATATCTTTTTCTTTTTTTCTTTGTTTTATTCCCAACATTGTACGAGTGATAAAACGGCCACGATAGACATATTGAGGTTTTACAACAGGGCAGAGCACAACGCGCTGAAGTTGAGGGCCTCGGAGGACAGGAGCGTAGGGCAGATGCTGCTCCTCGACATAGCAAGCTCCTCCTATATAGCGGGAGGATACTTCCAATACGAAAATGCGCTGAAGCCGGTAAGCGAGGCGTACAGCATAAAGGACATAGAGGATTTCTACAGGAGGATAGGGCCGGTGCAGAACGGCGGAGCCCTGGGCGAGTTCCTTTCCGCGGCGATAAACCTGAAAATAAGGGAAAGGCAATCGGTGGTGCTTGACAACAAGGGCATCAAGCTCCATGGGATAGGCCTGTTCCAGGAGCGCGGCGCAATAATAATACCGAACGACGTAGGATCCAGCGTGGCGCAATGCATGAGAGGTGGCAGCATACTTATCAGGGGCAATGCGGAATACGACCTTGGAATATACGGCTCAGGGGGCGAGGTCGTGCTCTTCGGCAATTCCAAGTCAAGGGCGGGATACGGAATAAGCGGGATCAACCTTTTCATAATAGGCAATTCAGGGGAAATGCTCGGGGAGAACTCCCTATCAAATTCGATCATAACCGTAACAGGATCCTACGGCAGGGCGGACAGCTGCTGCGCGATGATAAGGACGGAGCTGCCGCTGCCACGCTGAAATTGTAAAACAGCCTCGGATTCAGGACTTTATGTTTATGGCATATGTGCTGTTAAGCTTCACTCCGAGGAGCTTGGCTATTGACGACTTCTCCGCGTTTATTATTATCGCGTAGCCGCTCCACTTTGTGGTAAGGTCCCTTGAGCTGCAGCTGGGGCACACGTCCCCGTGGCTTATTACGAGCCTGCAATTCCTGCATGCCTTCTCTTCCATGTTTTCATCTCATTTGCTATTTTTTCCTCCTGTGGCTGCCGCTTCCCCTCTGGACCCTGGCCTTGTAGCGCTCGCCCTCGTTTATCCATTCCTGCTTGCCCAGGCCATCGGGCTTCATCGTAAGCGCTATCTTGGAGTCCTTTACGGAGTTCTTCATGCTTATGGTCGATATCTTTGCGAAGACCAGGTCGCCCTTCTTCAGCGTCCTGCCGCTCTTCTTGGATACGAATGCCGGTACCTTCCTGTCAAAGGAAAGGAAATCATTTGTTATCTGCGAGACGTGGACAAGCCCGTCTATCGGGCCTATCCTTATGAATGCCCCGAATTCCGCTAGTTCAGTCACCTCCCCAGCGACAACCTCCTCGACATAGGGCATGTACGTGAGCATGTCGAACTCTGCATCGTGGTGCAGGGACGGGTCCCCGGCGTATATTATCCCGTCGCTGACGTCCCTTATGTTGAACACCGCCACTATTACGCCCAGGCTCTTGTCGATGGTGCCCTCGTATTTCCTCTTGAGCACGTCGGTTGCGACCTCCTCTATGTCCTTGTCGAAATGCTCTGGGGATATCTTGAATGTGTCCTTCACGGAATGTATGTAGTACATCAATATCACTCGTTAAACATCACTGGAAATCTTTCAGAAGCCCGCTCTTCGATACCTTGAGAACCTTTACCCTTGACCTGGCAAGCTTCCTGGCGAGGACAGTGTCGTTGGTTACGACCATGGTGCCCTTGCGCTTCGGAGCCGTATTTAGTATCCACTTGTCCGGGTATGTGGATATATTATCAACGTTAATCTTTTTAGCCTTTAGCTCAAGCAGCGCCACCCTTGCCCTAAGCCCTTTTGCGCCCCTGTTCGCGGATAATCTGGTAAGCTCGTTTATTATGCCCCTGGAAACGAGCTGCCTGTATTCGGGAAAGGCGCTTTTCAGCGTCTCGAATATGTTCCTGTTGTAGGAGAATCCGTACAGGATGGAGCTTGTGTCTATTATCACTCTCTTCATGCGAACCCACAGTCTCGGCGCATGTACGTTGATTGCCAATTCTCCAAAAAAGACAAAAAAACTGGCATATATTGATACATGTACCAGTATACTAATTACCCTAGAAACCTATATATATCTGCCAAATTATAAGCTAATTAAGGTGTATAAAATGCCACTTAAAACTAAGGATTCAACAAAGGACCTCTCAAGGCTTGAGCAGCACATAGGGAAGCAGGTCTGGGTAAACGACATTGACGGCTATGCCGAGTACAAGGGAACGCTGCACAGGGTCAACGCCAGGAAGGGCATAGTGGAGATAAAATTCCCGAACGATTCAAGGCTTGAGGTAATACCGCTCAGCGTCCTGGAGGAGAACCACATGGTAACGCTATACGAGGGAAACGTGACCAGGAAGAGCCTGAAGGACCGCGCGAGAGAGATTGCGGAATTCTGAATTCTGATTAATACCTTACCCCTCTCCAGTCGTATCTTGTCCTGTGGGGGTGCAATGCCACTGGATGCTCAACCTTGGGCGCCTTGCTCAGCAGCTTTTCCATGTAACGCTGCAGTACTATTGCGCTGTTGTGCTTCTCGTCGATCGTGGCGTATACGAAAGTTACAGGGTCCGTGGATTGCAATATGCTCAACAGCTTAAGGGCCGCCTTGTTGCCTTCCAGCTCTTTCAGGTACCTGCTCCGGAATTCCACCCATTTCTTTGGGTCGTGCATGTACCATTTCCTGAGCTCGTGCGAAGGCGCGACGTTCCTGATCCAGATGTCGACGTTTGGGGTATTCCGCCTTATCCCCCTGGGCCACAGCCTGTCGACCAGGATCTTGACCCCGTCTGTTATGTAGAACTTCTCGTAAACCCTCTTTACAAGTATCATTCATAGCACTACTTAGATTAAAGCAGTATGGTATTTAAAGATTATCTGATTATTCTCTTTAAGGAAGGGATCGGATGCCAATAGACAGGTACGATAGGGGGACCAAGGAGATAGCAAAAAGGAGGGTCTTTGTATTCATTTTGCTCATAGGGCTCATAGCAATAGGCCCGGCCTTCATGGCTGAGGGGGACATGCTCTCCCATGCTGTGGATGACATAGCGATAATGGGGCTTTCGCTTGTGGGCCTGGCCTTCCTCGCCTTGTCATGGAAGAAGAACACCGTTTCGCAGCTCAGGATGCAGAATTCCATAATATTAGCGATATTCGTTTTGCTTCTCGTGATCCAGATTTTCGCCATAGTGATAGAGCTTCATGACGCCGCGGATTTCGGCGACGAGATACCATCGCTGGTGGTTTTGGCGCTGGCGGTTATAAATTGGTTCGTCTAAAGGCGCTGATTTTTATTGGTATGCCCTTATATGCGCAATAGCTCCGAATTATGGAAAGTATTTAAAAACTATTAGTCATATATTAGTAAAGCGACGTAAGAATGGTGAATATATGAGTATTTTCGAGAGACTCGGTAAGTCTTTGGGCGTTTCATCGAAGGGAATCGATGTTGAAGAATACATGAATGCTGCCGAAATGGATGATGTTGACGTAATGCATGAGCCGGCCGACCATTACATAAAGCCCGTATCATTGCAGCAGCAGACGGATGTTGAGCTCATAAAGAAGGAGCTTGGATCCAACAATATAATACTTATGAACATATCCGAGATGGCGAAGAGGCCGAATACGCTCAAGGCGGTAATAGACGACCTCAAGGTGTATGTAGACAAGATGAACGGGGACATAGCGAGGATAGACCAGGACAAGATACTCCTCACCCCGGGAAAGATAAAGATAATAAAGACGAAGAAGCCATCAAAGCCGGAGAGATGATTAGTCGTTTTCCGGGTCTCTCCAATTTCTCTTTCTTTTTGTTTTATCCCGCCTAGCCTGAGCATTGGATAAGCTATAAGAATTCGCGATCCGTAACAATACTGTGGCGTTATCATGGGAAAGGGCGGCATCGCGAAATACCTCCTGGCCTTACTTGCAATAATAGCCGTATTCATCGCAGGCGGGTACTTCGCCTACGGCTTCGGCCGCACGCTAAAAAACGCTGGGCAGACATCTTCAACAATGGAAAACAGCACAGCACCAACCTCATCAACATCGACGACAATAGGGTCCTCGCATATACCCAGCACTACGACAACACTTCCTACTACAATACCATACAACGCTACGATAACAACAAGGACCACAACCATATACTACTCAAGCGCGTGCTATGCAAATTCGAGATTCGAATGCGGATACGGCGATTACGTTCTTGGCAACCTTACAATAGAGATAGTACAGAATACAGGAATAAACTGGACCGATGCATATGTGGAATTTGTGAGCAACGGCACATCGGCAACCAATGGCATACCGAATGTCTCATTTATGGCACCAAATGCAGTGCACGTGAAATACATGTATAACGGCTACGGTTACGATGTAACTGTGCCCATAAGCTCTCCAAATACCACCCCAGGCACAGCCGCATACGGCTCCATCTGGGCAAAGTACAACTACTCAGGCAGCATTCATTATGCAGATATGGGCACTGTTTACCTGAATGCCTCTTATCCTCCTATAAGGCCGACCATATCGCCAACTTCTGCGACATCTTCATCCCCTTCATCTACCTCTACTATAACTTCCACCATTGTTTAGCTAGGACTTATTGCGTTTTTGTTTCCGGCCAATTACCGGTTTGTGCGGCGCAAGCGCTATCGACAGCGCGTTTATTTCCTTCCTTGTGGGTACTGACCTTTTTATCACGTGCCGGAACGCCATCTTAACTGACTCCTTGTCGCGTATCCTTGGGTTTCCTTTTACAAGCGCGGCGAAAAGGCTGAAGAGGCGCTCCTGGTATTCGTAATCGGCCTGCATCTTCTGAGCTGTGTCCCCATTTGCGCGGAGGGCATGCAGTATTATCGCAAGCGCATGAGATATGTTGAGTATCGGGTACTTCCTGTCGGCGCCTATGCAAACAGTGGCATCGCACATCCTCAGCTCGCTTTTCGACAGACCGGTATCGTCCCTGCCCATCAGCACGATTACCTTTTTCCTGGCCGAAGCCGAGCGCCTTGCCATAGCGGTGAGCTGGACAAGGCTGTACACGTTGTAGAACGAGTCGCCGGTCTTGTGCCATATGCCTGTCGTGCCTATGATGAAGGAATTGCCTTTGACGCCTAGGTGCTTTAGGACTGATGCCTTTTCAAGGAGTTCCCTCGCGTGCTTTGAGTACTTTATGGCGAGCTTTCCCCTGTGGTTGCACCTTGGGTTTATGAGAATTAGCCTCTTCACGCCGAAGTTCTTCGATACCCTCGCCATGTGCCCGAGGTTTATCTGGTACTTCGGCTCCATTATCGCGACTTCAATTTCCATTCAATCTGCCCTGCACCTGTTTTCCTGCCAGCTCCCTTATGGCATCGGAAGCTATCCACCTCGCGCTTCTGGAATCCATATTCCTGATCTCCTTTGCAGTCTTTATAGAGAGCCTGTTCAGGCGCCTGCTTCTCTTCCCTATCTGCCGCAGCGCCCAGTTCACTGATTTCTTCACGTAATTCCTGTCATCCGTTGCCCCGGCCTTTATCACCGGTAGGAAGCGCGCAAGATCAGCATCAGATGCGCCTTTGTCATGCACTGCTATCGCTGCCATCATCGCGTATCCGGCCCTTTTCACGAATTCCTTTTTTGATTTGCTCCATTGCATCGCCTTCCTGTGCGCGTATTTCGTATATGAGAAGGTGGAGCAGCACTGATCGCATATGTCCCATGAATTGAAGTCGTTGGCCCATTCGTCCATCTGCCTTTCCGTTATTTTGTCCTTATCCTCGACTATGCTGGCCAGTATCCTTGCCTCGTGTATCCCTGACGACCACAGGGCCAACGCAATATCGTGGCTCCTCCCTATTTTCCTTGCCATGAGCCTAAGCTCAACAACAGAAATACCTAGGGCGTCATCGGTGTCTATCCCGAATCTTTTCATGCCCTCGATGCCCCTTGGATCGGACTTCGACTCAAGTTCCCTGATTATTTCTTTAGCGTCGTGCCTTGCGGTCAATCTCATCGCCGAAAATCATATGTGCACCAAAAAGCTGCCCATTGAAAAAAGCGCAGCCACAGTTACGAAATTCACTATCGCGTGAGCCACTATCGATGGATAAAGCGACTTGGTCCTCCTGAAGACGTAGCCGGCAAGCAGGCCAAAGAAGAGCGCTGCCGCGAATTCCGATACCGAAATGTAGCTCAGGTGGAGCAGCGCGAATATTATTGCGCTGGCTATTATGCCAAGCCTTGGCACCATGAACCCCCTGAAGAATATCTCCTCGTTTATCGGCGCTATCAGGAAAGTGAACACAAGGAAATATGCAGGTGTTCCCGCAAGCGCCGCCTGCACGTTCGTGGGAAGCTGTATGTTGGTCAGCTGCGAGAACGCAGAGAGGGCCAGCCCGAAAAGAACTACTGCCAAGAACAGCGATATGCCTACGATTATCATCTTTGCCGTTATCCTGTCCCTTGAGAGCCCAAGCTCACTTATTATGCCGCTTATGGTATTTCCCCTGTACAGCATGTAGGAGAAAACTATAGATGGGAAAAACAGGGAGAGCGCCATTGAGGAATAGCTCTCCACCAGCGGTGCGGATATGGCGTTGGCGTTGTATACGGCTATGGTAGCCGCGAGTATCACGACCAGAACAGCGCTTATTGAGTATGAGATGTACCTTATTGCCTTTGGGGTTTTCCTTTGGTTTTTCCTTGCCCTCTTGCGCTTCGGAATATATCCACCGCTTTATTTCTTTTGCTTGAATTCAGTGTACCCGCACTTGCCGCATGCGAGCCTGTCGGCGTGGTCTGCCATCTTAGAGTTGCATTTGGGGCACTGCCTGCCCTGCTTGTACGGCCCTTTCCTCTTTCCCTTTTCCTTCTTTTCAGCCATTGGATCAGCTCACTCCTTTTTCCCCGCTTCGGGTTTTGCCTCTTCTTCAGCCTTTGGCTGCTCAGGCGGAGCAGGCGCTTCTTGCTTCTTCTGGCCCATTCCGCTCCTTGCGATTATGTGCTCTGGCTCGCTCCTCTCCATGAGCTCCCTGCTCTGGTACGAATGCACAGTGCCTGTGCTTTCCTTGTGGCCGAAGCCCTGGTCTACCTTCACTACTATGGTAGATTCCGGGCTCAGGTTCAGCCTCTTGCATATCTCCTTTTTCAGCTCCGCCCTGCTTGCGGTGCTGCCATTTTGGTCAACCGAGAACGTTATCTCCTTCCTCTTTAGGAAGGTGTTTTCTATGTTAGACAATATCTTAAGCTCCATTTCATCCACTTAACACTCTTGACAATGCCTTTCTTCCCATTGCTGTCATTACCTCGACCTCAGCCCCGGCATTCAGCTTGCCCTTGAATTCATCCGTTACAGGTATGTCATATACCTCGTACGTCTCCGAATCCATCACCTGCGCCGTTTCCCCGCTAACCGACACCACCTGCGCCTTGGTCTTCTTTATGACAGGCACCTGTACATCAGCATGTGAGGGCGATAACAGTGTCTTCTTCTGCCCGTCGAATATGCCTATGCCCGTAACGCGCATCTTTGCAGAGCCGTGCTTGCCAGGGGAGCTGGTCTCTATGTCAACGACCTTGCATGCAACGCCGTCTATCAGTATGAACCTGCCCACCTTTATGTCCTTCATCGATGAAAAAGATATCTCGTCATCATTCATTGAAACATCTGCAGTTAGTAGAATAGATTAATGCGTGGATAAACTATATAAAGGTATGTCAGGCGTCGTGATTTCGGCGCTGCAACAGGCAGTTTGCGCCGTGCGCTACGCGTTACGCAAAAAGCCGCGCCTCATGAAAGGCCGTATTCACAGCCTCTCAAGACCAGCGATGTATCCGGAATCCTCAGTGCTTTGCTGCTTGCCAAGCAACGAAGAGGCGGTGCCGAACTTGGGCTTCACCCCTGTTACTATGGACATTACCCTTATCTGGTCGTTGAGCTCTGGCTCAAGCCTGGATCCGAATATAACGTTCGCGTTGTCCGCAAGGCCCTGGGTTACGCCCTCGCCCACTGATGTCGCCTCCTGTATGGTAAGCGCCGTGCCGCCAGTGACGTGCACCATTGCGCTCCTGGCGCCCTCAAGGTCCACGTCAAGCAATGGATGGGATATTGTAGACTTTATCGCCTTCTCCACCTTGTCGGCGCCGTAGCCGTAGCCTATGTTTATCATTGCCAGGCCGGAGCCGCCCATTATCGCCCTCACGTCGGCGAAGTCAAGGTTTATCAGGCTGGGCAGTGTTATGGTGTCGGCTATTCCCCTCACGGCGTTTGAGGCTATGCTGTCTATCAGGTCGAACGCCTTTTCTATCGGGAGGTTCGGCGCATAACTGAGCAGCCTGTCGTTTTCTATTATAACTGTAGTATCTGCCTGCTTGCTTAGTTGCTCTATGCTCCAGTCTGCCTTCTTCTTCCTGCTCCTCTCAAGCGCGAACGGGTATGTTACGAAAGCGACTACGAGCGCGCCCTCCTCGCGGGCAACCTCGGCTATTATCGGCGCCGATCCTCCACCGGTGCCCCCTCCCATTCCTGCAGCTATGAACACCAGGTTATATCCCGTGACAGCCTTCCTTATTTCCTCCTTGCTCGCCTCGGCTGCCTTTGCGCCCATTTCCGGGAAGCCTCCGGCTCCGAGACCCCTTGTCAGCGGGCCCCCTATAAGCAATTTCTTGTGCGCCTGAACTATGCCCAGATGCTTTGCATCCGTGTTGAGTGCTATCGTTGTAGCGCTCTTCAGGCCGTTTGTATAAAGTCTGTTGACAAGGTTGCATCCCTGTCCGCCGGCACCTACGACTGCCAGCTTTACTACGAAGTCGTCGCTTCCCAGGTCGTCCATATTATCCACCTAACTATAAAATCAAAGAATATAAAAAACAAAACAATAAAAAGGTAGGGGTTAACCTACCATTTCAAGGCCATCGTATGAAAGGGACTTCTTTTCCTCCATCTTGCCCAAGATGCTCGATCCAGTTACTCCAGTCACTATCGCGACTATCTCTATCTGGTCCTCGTATCCAGGCATCAGGCGTGCGCCCCATTTTATGTTGCTCTCGGGGTCCATCTTCTCCGTTATTACCTCTCCGGCCTTTATCGCGTCGCCTATTGTCATGGAAACGCCTCCAGAGATGTGTATCAATGCGCCCCTTGCGCCTTCGAAGTCTACGTCCAGAAGCTTGTTCTTCAGTACTCCCTCCGCCGCAGCATCTACCTTGTTGGTTCCCCTTCCGGATCCTACAGCTATGAACCCTACGCCTCCGTTGCCCATTATCGCCCTCACGTCTGCGAAGTCTATGTTGATGAGGCTTGGCTGCGTTATCGTCCATACCAGCCCTCCTATTGCCTTTGCAAGCACCTCGTCTGCAAGTGCGAACGCATCAGACATAGGCAGGTTCGGCACCAGCTTTACCAGCCTGTTGTTGTCCAGTATTATTACGCTGTCGCAGTATTTCCTGAGCCTCTGTATTCCCTCTTCTGCCTTGACCTTCCTTACCCTTTCAAGGTCGAACGGGTAGGTTACCATTGCCACTACTATCGCGCCCTGCTCCTTGGCTATCTGGGCCGCAACGGTAATTGCGCCTGTTCCGGTTCCTCCTCCCATTCCGCAGCATAGGAATACCAGCTGCGTGTCGTTGAACACCGCCTCAAGGAGGTTCCTGTCCACTTCCGCGGCCTTTGCGCCCATCATTGGGTCTCCTCCTGCACCCAATCCCTTCGTAAGCGTCCTTCCTATCAGAACTTTCTTGATTCGGTCATCTATTATTTTGAAGTGCTGAGCATCAGTGTTCACAGCTACAAAATCAGTACCCTTGACCCCAACCTTCAGAAGCCTGTTTACTATGTTGCAGCCTGCGCCTCCAAATCCTGCCGTTACTATTTTTATCTGTGTCGAGCTGAATTCCTCAGCTGACTGTGTCTCCTTCGTCTGTCCACCAAATACGTCGTGTACCATATCGGTCATCGTGATCGCCTTATTTCTATGTTAATCAGAAAAGCTTTAAAAGCCTTTTGCTTTTTCCAACATTAGGAGTAGTACGTAATTTTCAAAAAAAATAACGCACGCAAAATATACTTTATTATATGTTGGTAATACAAGTTTTATCTTGGTAAAAAAATATGCATTTAGATCTGATTGCCGCGTTTATTTTTTTTGGACAGCATGCTTGATTCGCGCATTGTATGCGCGATCACGGAGTAGCGGTGTAATTCCCGGATACCGCGCCGGAAGAATCAAGCACGGCATACACCGAATAGTTCGCATCGGTTGCCCTGTACCTTATGAGCCACACGTTGTAGAAGTTCTGCCCGAGATTTGTCTGGTTGTCATTTAGGTACGGATAGAAAGTCGCGGTAACCGCTGTGTTGTTGTACCCATATGCGGAAACGTAGTTGGTAATCTGCCCTATTCCCTGGTTGTACGATCTAGCTATTGCTATCTCTGGCGAGCTTATAACGTATGAAGGAGCGTTGGAAAGCCCGTATATGATGCAGTTCTTTGTGTAGAGGTTGTCAACGCTAGGTACGAGCCCTGTTGCCGGATAGTCGAATCCCTCTATGAAAAGCGTAGGGCACGGCCTTGTCGCATTGTACACTATGCTAAGCACTATGTCGTAGCTGCCCTTCTCCAAGCTTGAATTGGATATGTTGATTACCGTTATGTTGGCGCTGGGGTTGCTGGCCTTGAGATCGTTGATGACGAACTGCTTTGCCTGCGCTGCGGTTAATTCGTGCTTCTGCGTCTGCGTAGTAAGTATGAATGCCGCTGTGAATACCACCACCAGGATGATTACGATTACAGCCACTTGTCCGAGAAGGTCCATATTTTATCATTTATCATCAACTGTAAAGGAATATATAGCTATCACTCCAAACTGTTCAGTTGCAATAGCAACTCAGTTTTCTTGCAAGGGTGCGCCAATATGGAGTACGGCCTTATAACGAAATCAACGTACGGGGTAATTTCCGAAATAGACAGGTTCTCGAAACTGGGCTTCGATTACGCCGAAATAAGCATGGAGGAGCCCTACGCGACACCGTACATGCTCAGGAGGGATGCGAAAAGCATACTGGCAGCGTTGAAAAGGCGCGGGATGTTCAGCATAGGCCATACGGCATACTGGACTGACTTCGGGACGATGCACAAACACGTGAGGGAAGGCTGGATAAAAGAGGCGATGGAGATGGTGCTTGCCGCAAGGGATCTTAGGATGGAATACCTCAATTTCCATTTCTATCCGGGAAATGGATTCACAAGCAAGATACCCAAGGGCAGGAAAATGTTCCTCGAGAACTTCACTGGCGCTATGGAGAAGCTGTCGGCCTTTGCAGGAAAAAACAACGTGACCATAATGCTTGAGAACCTAGGGCCCAGGGACAGCGCTGCATACCTCATGGAAGACTTCAGGCATGTGTTAGAAAGCGTGCCGCGGCTCATGGTGCATCTGGACGTGGCGCATGCATACATAGAAGGGGGCAACAGGAAAATCGAAAAATACATAAGCGCCTTCAGCGACAGGATAGTGCACATACACGCGCACGACAACAACGGAAAGGAGGACGAGCACCTGCCGATAGGCAGGGGGAAAATAGATTTCAACAGGGTCGTCTCCTCGCTCAAGAAAATCGGATACGACAGGACAGTAACCTTTGAGGTGTTCACCTCAAACAGCGACGCGACTAAATCGATGGAATCGTTTGAAAGGATGTGGAATCCAAGGAAACGATAGCCTCATGCCTTCTGCGATATGTACAGCAGTATCGCCTTCTCTATGAGCAGCTTGTTCTTTGCCTGCTCCCAAACCAGGCTCCTGGGCCCGTCTATCACATCAGCATCTATCTCGACTCCGCGGTGCGCCGGAAGTGGGTGCATCACCACTGCGTCGTTCCTTGCGTATGAGAGCGCCTTGGCGTTCAATTGGTATGGCGCGAACATCTGCACGCGCTTTGCGGCCTCGGCCTCGTCGCCCATGCTCACGAACGTGTCGGTATACACAACGTCAGCGCCCTCAAGCCCTTCCTCCATTGAGTCGTAGACGTTCACCTCCCCGTACTCCCTTGCCTTGTTGAAATAGTATGTGTTCGGCTTGTAGCCCTTGGGCCCGACAAGCGCCACGCTTGCGCCGATCTTTACCGAAGTGAGCATAAGCGAATTGGCGGTGTTCTGCGCTATGTCTCCCATGAATGCTATCCTTATCCTCTTGAGGTCGCTCTTCCCCCTTGCTGCAAGTATCGTATAGCAGTCAGCAAGCGCCTGCGTCGGATGCTCAAGGGAGGTGAGCGCGTTTATCACCGGGACCTTGGAGTTTTCCGCCAGTGTCTGAAGCTGCTCGTGGTCGTTTATCCTAACTGCTATGAAGTCGCAATACGAGCTAAGCACCTTGGCCGTGTCCCCAAGCGTTTCCCCCCTGGAAACCTGAGATGCCCTTGCGTCTATGTAGATCGGCATTCCGCCAAGCTGGGCCGCTGCAACCTCGAAAGAAACCATCGTCCTCGTTGACGGCTCCTCGAAAAACAGCGCGACTATCGCGTTCTCCTTGAGCGCAGATTCCTGCTTTCCGGAAGTTATGGAATCCGCTATCTTGAATATCTCCTCTATGTCTTCCTTTGATATGTCGGCGGAACTCAATAGGTTCATTCAATTACCGAATATTGACCCGAATCCGGCGTTGGCCTTTTCTTCCTCCTCTTTTATTATCCGTATGACTTTCTGCTCGTCCTCCGGGCTTGTCCTCTTTACAGTCTTGAACTCGTTCTTGAAGCGCTCCTCAGCGCCTTTCAGGAAATCCTCAGTTGCATTAAGGTACAAATAGCTTTTCCCATCGCCAAGCCCGAGCGATGCCCCGTCCCGCAGACTGTAGTCCTGCCTTGAGAATATGAACCTGCCCTTCGGGCTCTCCCCGAGCATCTTGTGCGCCTCGGCAATCTTCCTGTCGCGCTCCTCTATTTCCTTTGCCTGCTCAGGAGTAAGCTTGTCCTTTTCCACATTCTCCGCCTTTATTGCAGGAGGAATCAGATTGGTATCCAGATAGGGATCGTAGGATAGCGCCTTCTTGAGCTCCTCGGCCTCTGACCTGTCAACCTCGTAAACCCTTGCAGGCAATCTCACACCAGCTTGGCGTTTATGCAGCCCTCCCTGCCAGGCCTGTTTACCACTACGGCGTTGCCCAATTCGGTGATTATCGTGCATCCCTTCGTTATTATGTTCTGCCTAGCGAAGTTCCTGTTGTCCTTGGATTCCAGCACTCCGGTTATCTTGACCTTTTTGTATCCGTCCTTCGTCAGCAAATTTGCCGTCGAGGCCCTCTTGAGTCGCACCGCGGCCTTTCCGCCTCGCCTCCTTATATCAGCGTTCACGTTGGAGTCTGCAAGCTTTGTAGCGGAAAAGTAGTTCCCTACCTCGCTTCGCCTCTTGTCGCGGAACTTGGTGTTCCTCCTGCCGTTGCCCTGCTTCTTCGTTGCGGATTTTCCGTGTATTTGTATGCCCATTTGGCTCATTGTATCACTTAAATGACGCTCAAGCTCAGAATAAAAACTAACTAGAAATCATATATTATTTATACCATAACTTATTAATCCTTGCCTCGGCCACTAATATAGGGAATGTGTGTGATTGAATGTCTCTGGTCTCAGAATTCAAGGACTTCATAATGAAGGGCAATGTCATAGACCTTGCCGTGGCCGTTGTCATAGGCGTTGCATTCAACGCGGCAGTTACGGCGTTCGTGACAGACATAATAACGCCGCTGATAGGCGTTCCGGGGCACGTGGACTTCTCGTCGCTTGCATACACGGTTCACGGAAGCGTTTTCCTTATAGGCTCGTTCGTGAATGCGATAATAAGCTTCGTGACCATAGCGCTGGTGGTGTTCTTCTTCATAGTGAAGCCTGTGTCAAAGATAAAGGAAAGGAAGACGATGAAGGAGAAAGGCACGACAGCAACAAAGCAGTGCACAGAGTGCCTTTCGACAATACCAGCGGCGGCAAAGAGGTGCGCCTTCTGCACCTCAAAACAGGCCTAGAAAATTTTACTTGTAGAAAAAGTTTAAATATTAATCGCAGGACCAATATAAGCATTCGGCGTTGAGCATGCAAGGAATTTCAAATGCGGCGATTAACATGAGGACAATCAGCTCCAGCGCTGCGGCTTTCGGATTCTATTTCTATTGGCACTTTAGCGGTGCACGGGTTAACTAAAATTCTTTATTTTGGGTGGCCTGTGTGAATCGCACGATGTTATCGGATGGTATTTTGGGCAAGCATTTAGCCGCGGCCAGTCCCGCCCTTCCTTTTCATGCTGTAGGTGTGTAAAATGAACATACAACAAACAGGGATAAAAAAAGAAAAAGTTTTAGGCAATAGCATTGCCAGTTTGGCAAGGACCGAGACGATACCTGCTGCGTCGCTGCTTGAAAAGCTGAGGATGGAATCTGCAAATGAAAGCGGAACAAACTACCATCTAGTAGGATATGTAAAGATCAAGTCCGTGGAATCCGGAATAAAGAGCATATTGAAGGGGGCGACAACGGTTGAGGAGATAAAGAGAAAACTAGGGATATAGATGGTGGCTGAATGAAATACAAAAACAAAGTCAACAAGGTGCAGAAGGAGATAAGGTATATGAATGAGCTCTTGAGGAAGGCTGAGGCAAAACAGAAAAGGACTGTAGAGGTAGAGATTTACGCCATATTGGTGGAATCGCTGCGCGCCAGGGAAAACAAGCTTAGGAGGGATTGCATTTGAGCCGAACCTATCCGCACATATATAATTAAAGCAATCCTTACAAGGTTATACGATTACGGGTGTGTTCAAATGGTTACGATAAGCGACTTCGCATCCATGGGATTGCGCGTAGGCAGGATAATAGAGGTTGAAGATCTTGAAGGATCAAGGAAGCCGATGTACAAGCTGAAGGTTGATCTTGGGGAACTGGGAACGCGCAACCTTGTTGCTGGGCTGAAGGGGTATTACTCAAGGGAAGAGCTGCTCAACACGGACATAATAGTCGTGACGAACCTGGAGCCCAAAAGGATAGCCAACTTCGTTTCGGAGGGAATGCTGCTCGCCGCTGACGACGGCACGAACGTGGTCCTCGTGAGGCCGGAAAAGGAGATATCCCCTGGCAGCACCATAAGGTGACTCTTGCTACACCTTCGTGAAAAGCAGTTCCCCTTTTGTGATCTTCTCGCTGAATTCCTTCCTGAACCTGCAGTTGGAAAGCATTAGTTCTTCATTCTTCATGCCCAGTTTCGCCGCGATTTTCTCCGATGTGGAAGGTATGAACGGGTATAGCAGTATGGATATAACCCTAAGGGACTCGAGAAGATTATACAGCACCCCTTCAAGGTCGCTGCCCTGAAGCGTCCACGGCTTTTTGTCGTTTACATACTTGTTGCAATACCTCACGAATTCCATTATTTCGTCAAGCGCGTGATGCAGTTCCAACGCGTCCATTTTATTGTCTATGCTTTCTAGATTGAATTTTGTTTTGAGTTCGCCATTGCCAGTAAATTTGTCAAGCTTGGAATTTTCCGCCAGGGTAAGCACCCTGTTGACCAGGTTCCCGAGGTCGCCGAGCAGCTCCTTGTTAATCTTGTCCTTCAGCGCAGATTCCGAGAAGTCCCCGTCCTGGAATGTCGGTATTTCCCTTATCAGATAATATCGTATCTCATCAGCCCGGTAGGTCTTTAGAAGGTCGAGCGGGTTTATAACATTCCCTAGGGACTTGCTTATCTTCTGGCCTTCTATAGTAATATAACCGTGCACAAAAACTTTTTTTGGCAGCTCCAGTTTCGCTGACAGCAGGAACGCAGGCCAGTAAAGGGCGTGGAATTTTATTATTCCTTTCCCAATCACATGCACATTCGCAGGCCACCACTGACCGAACATGGATTCGTCCTTTCCGTAGCCTATGCCTGTTAGGTAAAGCACAAGGGCATCCATCCAGACGTATATTATCTGGCTCTGGTCATTTGGCACTGGTATTCCCCATCCCTTTGCCCTTGACGACGATCTTGATATGCTGAAATCATCGAGGCCTTCCTTCACGAAGCCGAGCACCTCGTTTTTCCTGCTTGACGGAACAACTTCCAGTTTCCCCGTTTCAAGCAGCTCCTTTATTTTGTCTTGGTACTTTGACAGCTTGAAAAAATAGTTTTCCTCTTCGATCAATTCAGGTTTTATATGGTGCTCAGGGCACAAACCACCTACAAGCTCATTCTCCTTGTAGAACTGCTCGCATTCCGGGCAATACAATCCCGAGTATTTTTTCTTGTATATGTCGCCGTTCCTGTCCGCAAGCTCCCATAGTTTTCCTACGCCCTCCCAGTGCTCTTCCTTTATGGATGACTTTGCAAACCTGTCATACGACACGTTCAAACTTTTAGCAACATCCTTGAACGCTTGCGCGTTCCTATCAACGAGTTCCTGCGTGCTTATCTTCTGCTTCTCCGCGGCCTTGACGTTCTTGATGCTGTTTTCGTCCGATCCGGTAAGCAGTATTACCTTTTCGCCTTTTATCCTATGATATCTTGCAATTACGTCAGCCTGCACCAGCTCCAGGGCGAATCCTATGTGCGGTGCTGCGTTGACGTACGGTATTGCCGTTGTTACATAGAATCCTTTACCATTTTCGCTTATTTTATCGCCACTTTTCAAACCAAACCAGAATTTACCCGATGAACTTTTTAAGTATTTTCACCAAATCCGGATAATACCCGTGCGGCACGTATTTATCAGATTTTCTTGGATCTTTCAGTTCCCTTTCAAGTTCTGATAACGGAACAAATTTCACTGCTTCGACTTCCTCCTTCTGCAGCTCTTTTGGAATTTTGGATAGCTTGTACAGGTATACGGACTGGAACTCTTTATTATCATAATTATCACGCAATTTCACGCAGTCTTTGCTTACAATAATTCGCTTCAAGTCAGTTGGTTTTGCGCTTATTCCAACTTCTTCCTTCAGTTCCCGCAACGCTGCCTTTTTTGGAGTTTCCCCGGCAGATATGTGCCCTGCCGCAGATACGTCCCACTTGCCGGGCCAGCTGTCCTTTTCCATTGAACGTTTCTGCAATAATATTTTTCCTTTCGTGTTGTATATCCATATATGAGAAGCCCCGTGCCATAATCCTCTTTTATGCGCCTCCTTCTTCGTTTTTGTGGCTCCCGTCTTCCTTCCGCTTTCATCCAGCACGTCTATGCGTTCTTCGGCCATATTATCCCATTTTTTATTAAGCAACGTTTGACAATATCCTAATGGAAATGCATACCCGCAAAAAGGCTTATAAGGATAGTTCCCCTAATATTATTTAGTGTCATGTTTATATTAGTTATCACCCCACTTTAGCTTTCCTAACGGGGGTATTGGTGATCCTTTGGCAGATGCTATGCTAGATGCCATAAAGAGCAAATTCGACGAGTTTTTCGACACTTACTGCAAGGACAGCATAGCGGACATAATAACCTCTTTCCCCGACAAGAGGAGCCTCGAGATAGACATAAAGCTCCTAAGCAGGTTCGATCCGGAGCTTGCGAGCGAGCTCGTGGAGAACCCGGACACCATAATGGAGGCAGCAATAGAGTCGCTGAAGGACAAGCTCAAGGACATCGACATCAAGGAGAGGGAGCCGCATCCGAGGTTCTACGGGCAGACGTTCAATACCCCGCTGGTGCAGGACGTCGGTTCATCCTTCATAGGCAAGATGATAATGCTGGACAGCCTTGTCGTCAAAAGGTCCGAGATAAACCCGAAGGTTAAGGTTGGCACATACAAGTGCACCTACTGCGGCTACCTCCAGAAGTTCAGGGTAGACAGGGACGAGATACCCGAACTGTGCCCGCAGTGCAAGAGGAGGTCGCTGAAGCCTGACACAAAGGAATCCCAGTTCATAAACCTGCAGAAGATAGCGGTGCAGGATCCGCTTGAAAAGCTTAGGGGAAACACGCCGACATGGCAGCTCGAGGTGTGGATAGAGGACGACCTTGTGAATACGGTAGTTCCGGGGGACAGGATAGAGCTCACCGGAATACTCAGGATAAGGCCGAGGCGCAACAACAGGGGCAAGATTGAGGGCAACCTCTATACGATGTTCCTCGATACCGTTGCGATAACCCCTAAGCAGAAGGAATTCACAGACATACCGATATCCGAGCAGCAGGAAAGGGAGATAATAGAGCTCTCCAAGAGCCCTGACATATTCGACAAGATAACCAGGTCTATAGTTCCGTCCATATACGGCTACGACGAGATAAAGCAGGCCGTGACCCTGCAGCTCTTCGGCGGAACCCCGGGAAAGCACCTTGTTGACGGGGGTGACATAAGGAGCGACATGCACATATTGCTAATAGGAGACCCGGGAAGCGCAAAGACTAGGATCCTTCAGGCGGTTTCAAGGCTGGTCCCGAAGGGCATATACGTGAGCGGCAAGTCCGTAACAGGCGGAGGAATGACTGCTGTTGCTGAGCGCGACGAGTTCTCCGAGGGAGGATGGACGCTCAAGGCCGGAGCTCTCGTACTGGGCAGCGGCGGCGTAGTCTCGATAGACGAATTCGACAAGATAAGCGAGGACGACAGGGCTGCCCTCCATGAAGCCCTTGAGTCGCAGACCATTAGCGTCGCGAAGGCGGGAATAGTAGCAACCTTCACCGCCAAGGCGGCGGTCCTTGCGGCTGCCAACCCGAGATACGGAAGGTTCGATCCGAACATGTATCCTGCAGAGCAGTTCGACATCCCCACTACGCTCCTCTCGAGGTTCGATCTCATATTCCCGATAAAGGACACAATGGATTCGGAGCAGGACAAGAGCATAGCAAGGCACATACTCCTGCAGCACCAGGCTGCCGGCGCGCAGATAGCGGAGATACAGGAATATGAGCAGGTTGAGCTGCCCCCGATAGGGAGCGAGCTTCTTAGAAGGTACATAGCTTATTCTAGGAAGGCGGTGCAGCCGAGGCTGAGTGAGGATGCGGCAAACAAGATACAGGAATACTACATAGAGCTCAGGCAGCTGGGCCAGAAGAGCGGTGCGACTGCTATAACCCCCAGGCAGATAGAAGGACTTGTAAGGATGGCAGAGGCAAGCGCCAAGTCCAGGCTCTCCAAGATAGTGGAGGTGCTTGATGCAGAGAGGGCGATAGAGCTAAGCGAGCACATGCTGAAGACGCTTGCCGTAGACAGGGGAGGAAGGAGGGACATAGACACCATACTGACCGGAATGCCTAGGGAGAAGGTGGACAAGATCAACTCGATTACAATGATAATAAAGCGGCTTGAGGATACGGAAAGCGTGGCAAAGATACAGCGCGTGGTGGAGGAGGCATCGAAGGAGGGCATAGACGAAAATGCCGTGAACAAGTACATAAGCGAGCTTGAGAGGATAGGAGATCTCTACAGGCCCAAGGCGGGGATAGTAAGGCTTGTGAAGCACGATAGTGAGTAGGCAGATGGAGCAAAAAGTAATACTTGTTGATGATCGGGACAACGCCGTAGGGCTGGAAGGCAAGATGGAGGCGCACAGGAACGGGGACCTGCACAGGGCGGTTTCGGTTTATATCTTTGATTCGAGCGGAAGGCTGATGCTCCAGCAGCGCGCAAGGGGAGTATACCATTCGGGGCTTCTCTGGTCCAATACCTGCTGCACCAACTGCTACGAGGGGGAAAGCGCCCAGGATTCGGCTCACAGGAGCCTGAGGAATGAGATGGGATTCGATTGCGAACTCAAGGAGGCATACAGCATAACCTACAGGACGCAGGTCAGCAACGGACTGATGGAGCACGAGTTCCTGCACATATTCTTCGGAATGCATGACGGCGATCCGGAGCCTGACGGGAATGAGGTAATGGACTGGAAATGGATAGGGCTGGACGAGCTTGAAAAGGACATCGTGGCAAACAGCAGTACATACACGCCATGGCTGAAAATAATCCTGGAAAGCGGCAGGCTGCGCAAAGAGGCTGACAGGTTCCTTGGTTCGGGGTGATTGGATGGCCGGCGGAAGATACATAGTTTTCGAGGGAATAGAGGGCTCGGGAAAGAGCACCCAGGCCAGAATATTCTACAACTCAATAAGGAAGAAAAGCAATGCGATACTCACAGAGGAGCCGTGGGAATCCGACAGCATAGGGAAGCTGATAAGGAAGGAGCTGAAGGAAAAAAGGGAGAACAGGGTCAGCAACGCAACATTGCAGCTGCTTTACATGGCGAACAGGAAGAACCACATGGAAAGGGTGGTCGAGCCGGGACTCAGAAAGGGGAATACCGTGGTGCAGGACAGGTACTGGATGTCCACAGCCGTCTACGGAAGCGCAGGCTCTGTTGAAAAGAAATTATACATGGAGTACTTCATGAAGATGAGCGAGATATTCCCGAGGCCGGATGTGGTGTTCTTCATAGGGGTTGACCCGAACGAGGCATACAGGAGGGTAACATCAAGGAACAAGGCCGCTGAGCGTTTCGACAGGCTTGACATGCTAAGGAAGCTGGAAATTGGATACAGGAAACTTGAAACCTCATACGAAGGCAAATGGGTAAACATAGACGGTAACAGGGACGTGAAAATGGTAAGCGCGGAAATAATGAGGAAATACAGGTCCATGCTTTAGTGGTGCCGCATGCTTGAAGACATTGATGATGTGCAAATAAGCGAAGACGCTTTCGGCAGGGCGGTTAAGTTCATACTCGTAAAGTTGAAGGAGGGCCAGAAAAGCATGATGATATTCAGGGCGAGCGCAGCGGAGTTCCACAACGACATATACATGGAGCTGCTCGATGGCCTGGACAAGGGCATAGAGGCTGAAGTTACTGGCGGGGGATGGCTCCACATAGTCATGGAGGGAAAATTCATAAGGATATGGGGGGCAAGCACGACCTTCGGGCCTCCCGATTTTGAAACTGCCAGGCAGTTGCTGCATGAAAGATATCCGGATTTCAGGATAGAAACAGGCTGATTGTCCGATTGCAGCTTAAAAGCGCGCGTTTTGCATCGAGGCCATTCATGCTCTTCGCAGCATGGTCTGGACCTCTTTCTGTATCTTGCGGTTCTGTATTCGCTCTGCAACGTACGGATCCACTTTCTCGGATTCGGCGCCGCGTTTCTGCTCGGCTTTCGCCTTTTGCTGACTGACTTCATCAGTCTTTTTTTGCTTTGTTGTTACGTTCATTTTTTCACCAATTCAACAAACGCCAGTGTAACAAATGCGGTAACTAGAATTGGTAGTGCATATTATTTAACCGTTTTCTCCAGCTAAGTTCCCAGCAGTTCGCGCATCGGATGCACTGCTAATACCAGCCCCTGTACTTCATCGCCTTAGCTACTCTGTCTATCGCTATCGTGTACGCGGCCATCCTTGTGCTCACGCTCCTGCCCGCCTTCGCGTATTCCTGCTGCTTGGCCATCACGTCCTTGAAGGATTTCGTTATTATCGCATCAAGCCTGCTGTACACCTCCTCCGCCGTCCAGTAGTATCCGCTAGTGTTCTGGAGCCATTCGAAATATGAGGCTATTACGCCTCCGGAGTTTACCAGGAAGTCTGGCATGTCGAATATCTTCCTTTCGGCAAGCAACTTGTCCGCTTCAGGGGTCACAGGCCCGTTCGCGAGCTCGAGCAGCAGCTTGGTCTTTATCTTGTCTGCGTTGCTACCTGTTATCTGGTTCTCTATGGCTGCAGGTATAAGGACATCCACGTCCAGCTCAAGGAGCTGCTCGTTCGTGAGCTTCTCTGCACCAGCATAAGCCTGCACGGTCCCGCCTTTCTTCTTTGCATCCATCACCCTATCGTAGTCAAGCCCCTTCTTGTTGTATATCGCGCCGTTCGAGTCGCTTACCGCAACAACCCTGGAGCCGAAGAACCTCTTAGAAAGGGAGAACGCGAAGTTGCCGGCGTTTCCGAATCCCTGTATGGCTATGCTTGCCTTCTTCAGGTTTATCTTCCTGTACTTTGCAGCCTCCCTGAGCACGTACATGCCTCCTGTCGCTGTTGCGTCGCTCCTGCCCTTTGAGCCCCAGACCTCCAACGGCTTTCCGGTGACTGCGCCGAAGACATCCCTTCCCGCCAATCTGCTGTACTCGTCCATTATCCACGCCATTATCTGCGGCGTGGTGTAAACGTCTGGCGCGAGTATGTCTATTGACGGGCCCATGAACTTGTATATGGCCCTCACGTATGCCCTTGTCAGGTTCTCCAGCTCGTAGCCGTTCAGCTTTTTCGGGTCGCATATTATTCCGCCCTTGCCCCCTCCGAAAGGTATATCTGCAAGGGAGCACTTCCAGGTCATCCATGCGGAGAGCGCCTTGACGGTATCCAGATTCTCCTGCGGATGGAACCTTATGCCGCCTTTTGCAGGGCCCCGTGCAGTGTTGTAATGCACCCTGAAGCCCGTGAACGTCTTTGTTGAGCCGTCCCTCATCTTTACCGGTATGTTTACCGTGAGCACTTCCGCCGGCTCCCTCAATATGCCGCGGGCCTGCCTGTCGAGCCCCATCAATTCTGCAGCTTCGTCAAACTGCTCCTGAGATATCCTGAACGGGTCAAGCTCCTCCTGCATGGAATCACGATTCGTAACACTAGGAATTCTTCTGCTCGGTTTATATAAGTTGCTGTAGGATTCGCAATCCGGCACTCCGGGAAATCCCAACTTATTTATACCTTATCCAGCTAAATTATACTTATCGTTATACCTTATCCTAAGGTAGACTGTTACTATGAGTGATTAGAATGGCAAGACTAAGGCCTGCAAGGACCATGAGGAATCCCAACTCGCAGGCATGGGCAAGGTATTCGCTGAAGAAGCCGAGGAAGAATTACGTCAGGGCCCTGCCGCATACAAGCCTTCTCGTTTTCAACATGGGCGTCAAAAAGGACACCTACGACCTTGAGGTCACGCTCAGGACCGAGCAGCCAATACAGCTCAGGTCCAACGCGCTGGAAGCTGCAAGGCAGACAACCAACAAGTACCTGGAGAGCAATATACCGCAGAACTTCTCGTTCAAGGTGCTTGTATATCCGCACAATGTCATAAGGGAGCACAAGATGGCAACGGGTGCCGGAGCTGACAGGATATCAAGGGGAATGAGCCAGGCTTTCGGAAGGCCGACGTTCATAGCTGCAAGGCTTAAGAAGGGCCAGGCGGTTTTCAGGGTGTTGACAGTCAAGTCAAACAAGGCCGCGGCAGTGGAGGCGCTGCACAGGGCCTCGTCAAAGCTGTCCGGCACATACAAGATAAGGGCGGTGTGACTTCTTTTCATGCGTTTAGGTAAGTTAAATGAGAATATTGCTGCAGTTTCCTGAGGGCCTAAAGCAGAAGGCGCTTGAGCACGCCAGGATCCTCGAGAGCAAGGGAGATGAGGTTTTCATATCAGCGTCGCCCACTTTCGGGGCGTGCGACCTGGCGCTTGACGAGGCAAGGAGCATAAAGGCGGAGAAGCTGATCCATTTCGGCCACGGGGAGTTCCACCACGTGGATTTCAATGTTGAGTACGTTGAGTACAGCATAGACGCGCCCCTTGGGCTTCTCGAGGATTCGCTTGACTACCTTAAGGGCTACGAAAGGCTGGGCATAGTCACCACCATACAGCACGTGCACCAGCTTGACGACATACGCTCGTTTTACGAAAGCAGGGGTAAGAAAATAAGCATAGGAAAGCCGTACGGCTTCGCGAAGAGGCGGGGCCAGATACTAGGGTGCGACGTCGGCAGCGCCGCAACGATTGACAGGGAGGTTGATGCGTTCGTATATTTCGGCGGCGGACTTTTCCATCCGCTCGGGGCTCTGCTTTCGACAACGAAGCCCTTCCTTGCAATAGAGCCGTTCGCAGGCAGCATAGATTTCATAGACGGCATGAGGGAAAAATACAGGAAGAGGAGCAGGGGAAAGGTGCTTGCATCGGTAAACGCCACAAGGTTCGGCATAATGGTAAGCACTAAGAACGGGCAGCACAACATGAACCTTGGGAAGATACTCAAGGAAAGGATAGAGTCGAAGGGATTGCAGGCGCAGCTGCTTGTCGCAAACACGTTCGATTTCGGGTCGCTGGGCAACATGCTGGAATTCGACGCGTTTGTCAATACCGCATGCCCTAGGATGGCCATAGACGATACGGAAAGGCTGCCCAAGCCGCTGCTCAGCGCAAACGAGCTAATGGAGCTGCTCAAGATGAAGGAGGAGCTGAAGGAGATAAGGAACAGATGACCTTCAGGAGGCCTTAAGGTTCAATGAAGCTATTTGCACGTATGCCGGGCCGTACGTCTGCTCTATTCCCTGCGACGTAACCTGGTAATAATACTCTGCCCATATGGTGCCCACTTCCACAGTCCCGATGGACACCGGGAACGTTATGCTATTGACAGGAAGGTAAAGCGTTTCCGTAGCTCCAGTGGGCATTCCCTGTACTGACAGCATGGTGTTGGCAGGAGTAGAATTGAATGATATTGAAGGCACACCGTTGACGTTCGGGGTGCCCTGCGGCACGAATACGATGTTTGCGCTAGTCCAGCTGGTTCCTGTGCTCTGCCCTATCGTTACGATTATGTTTGCATCTGAATGGCTGTATATCGGCGTCTTGCAGAGGAATCCGGGAGTAGCTATGCATGTATTTTCGGATATCGTATTGCCATTGAAAACCCCCAATGCGAAAAGCGCGGACAAAACGACTGCTATTACAAGTATAGCCCAACCATAGGTCATCAGGTACTCCATGGCGCTTTGGGCCTTCCTTCCAAAATGTTCTTTTGCTATGGAATCATCCCAGTTATTAGAGAAGCTAACAAATATTATACTTTCCGAGACTATGAAAATAAAAATAACAAAAAAGAAAAAAGAAAAGGCTTCCTGATTACGAAGCCTTTATGTTTATTGTTGCGATTTCAGTATATTGGAGGGGCGCTCCCGGCTGTGTTGTCTTATACTGAGCCCATATTGCACCTGTTGCAGCTACTCCAACGCTTACTGGCGTATTTACGACGTCATTCGCAGATAGGGATATTGTTTGCGTCTGGCCGCTCAATAATCCTGTCGGCGTATTGACCGCTATCGGTGCATTGAATGGTACGCTAGGCACTCCTCCAGCATCCGTAGGCGTACCCTGCGGTACGAACGTGAAGTTGGCTTTTGCCCAGTTCTGCCCTGTGTTCTGGCCAACCTGCACCTGTATGTATCCGGTTGAGTGCACGTATACAGGGTTCTGGCACAGGAATCCGGACTGCGCAATGCAGGCGTTTCCTAGCAATGATGAGCCGCTAAACACTCCGAGAGAGAATAGTGCTCCAAGCACTACCGCTATTATCAAAATTGCCCAACCATAAGTCATCAGGTACTCCATGGCGCTTTGGGCCTTTCGCTGTGTGGAAGGTAACATATATTACACCTATGATTCATATTACAAAAGATATATTTAAAAATCTTACTGAAAGCGCTGACCATAATGCATCCGTAGACCTTTATGCGAATGCCAAACTTTTTAATAACTTATTCTGTATTATAATCTAAGTGGTATCATGAGCATCTTGGAAAGCGCACTCAACCAGCAGGCTTCAACCGATAGTATTTTCAGGGCGAAGATATCCGTTTGCGGGATAGGCGGAGGGGGATCCAATACCGTCCAGAGGATGAGCAAGCTCAACATAGTTGGCGCAGATCTTGTCGCCATAAACACTGACGGCAAGCACCTCAACACGCTCAATCCCTCGGTAAAGAGGGTGCTCATAGGCGGAACCCTGACCAGGGGGCTCGGCGCTGGAGGCTTCCCGGAAATGGGCGCAAAGGCGGCGGAATACTCCAAGGGCGAGATAGAGAGGGTAATAGGGGGAAGCAATCTTTTGTTCATAACAGCAGGCATGGGAGGCGGAACAGGCACAGGTGCCGCGCCGGTAGTAGCCGGCATCGCAAAGGAGGGCGGCTCCCTCGTAGTCGGCATAGTCACGTACCCGTTCGCGCTTGAGAGGGTTAGGCTGAGGACCGCGAAAAAGGGCATAGAGGAGCTCAGCAGGAACTGCGACACGCTCATAGTGATAGACAACCAGAAGCTCGTCGAGGTATACAAGAACCTAGCGATAGACCAGGCGTTCAAGGTGGCCGACGAGGTAGCATCAAGGGCTGTAAAGGGGATAACTGAGACGATAAACAGGCCAGGGCTCGTAAACATAGACTTCGCGGACATAAGGACGATAATGAGGAACGGCGGCCTGGCCATGATAAGCATAGGCGAGGGAAGGGGCCCTGGGCGCGTAGACGAGGTGGTGCAGAGCACCCTCAGGAACAAGCTGCTGGATGTGGATTACGAGGGCACCACCGGGATAATGATATACATAGTGGGAGGGGACGACCTTACCTTGGGTGAGGTGAACCAGATAGCGGCGAAGCTCTCTGAGAATTCCGCGCCCAACGCGAACGTGATATGGGGCGCGAGGATAGAGCCCGAATACAACGGAAGGGTAGAGGTAATAGCGATATTCACGGGGGTCAAGAGCCCGCAGATACTTTCCGGCGCAGAATCCGCAAAGGAATCTGCTGATGATTTCGGGCTTGGTGGAATCTGACAGCATCTCAGGATTCGGCAATGGAAGTGTATTCGTTCTTGTCCTTGTTCCTCTCAAGGCTGTAGACCCTTGCTGAGGTTATGCCCTTCAGCGCGCTGTCGTGCGTTATTATGAATATCTGCTCCACTATGTTCGGCAGCTTGCTGCCCAGCACCTCTATGAACTTGTTTATTCCGTTTTCGTCTATGTTGTGGGTGGGCTCGTCCAGTATAAGCCACCTGAGGTTCGGGACTATGACCATCGCGAGCGCTATCCTCATCGTGAGGCATGCGATGCTCCGCTCGCCCCCGCTAGCTATGCCGTCCATCTCTATCCAGGACTTGCTGCCGTTGGCATCCTCCCCGGTGCACGCCTGCAGGAGGTAATCGTCCTTCCTTGCGTCCAGCTTTATCCCGATATAATCGCCGTACGGGTATAGCTCGGTCCAGATGTCCTGCATGAGCATGTTTATCGATGTGACCATGCTGTTCCTGAGCTGCGACTCTGTCTCCATGAGCGCTGTGCGGAACCTGTTCATGTTGCTTATCTGGATTCTTTTCTTCTCTATGCGCTCGCTTATCGCGTTTATGTTTGATATCTCCTTTGCCTTGTCGGCTATCTGCGCCTCCAGTCCCTTGATATAGCGCTCGTTGCCCTTAACCCTGCTGCTTATCTCGCTGAGGGAGGAACTGCCCCTGGTGATCATTTCCTGCAGCTCGTACAGCTTCTTCTCGTCGAATTTCAGTCCCTTCATTTCAACGGATAGCCTTTCGAGCGCGGCTGCCATCTCCTTTATCTCGCTCCTGTACTTCTCCGCCCTTGCAGCTGAATCCATTTTTACCTTGAGCTCGCCTATTTCCTTGTTCAGCCTTTCGCTCTCCTTCGCCAGCTTCTCAGCCTTTTCAACCATTCTTGAATGCTCCTCCCTGCCTTTCTTCGCCTTGGACGAATTCTCGGATATCAGCGCCTCGATGCCCTGGTAATCCGCTAGCTTTGCTAGCTCCAGCCTTGTCCTCTCGAGCTCTTTCCTTGATTCCGAGATGCTTGCAGTGGCATCCTTTGCCGCGGCTTCCAGTTTCTTCATCGCAGAGTCGATGTCCTTCAGGGCTGCGTTCTTCTGGTCAAGCAGCGCCTTCCTGGTTTTTTCATCGAGCTCCCTCTCGCACACCGGGCATTTGCTTATGTGCTCCGCCAGCTCCTTGGCCCATTTCCTTATGTCGTCCTTTCTCCCTGCAAGCGACGATATCTCCCTGTTCGACTCCTGCAGGTGCGATTCCTCCTCCCTCAGCGCGCTTTCCATGCTTTCGAGTGCCTTGCCCTTCACGGATTCCGAGAGCCTTGCCTTCTCAAGCGCCTTCTTCTCGTTTATCCCCACTATGGCATCAGCATCAGCTACCATCTTGAGCAGCTCAGACTCCTCCTTCCTGGTTTTCCTTATTTCCGAATCGCGCGACTCGAGCTCCTTCTGCCTTGCCTTCAGCTCGGAGCCTATGTCCCCTGCCTCGATTCCCATCGACTCTATCTTCTTCAGCTCCCTTCCCAGCGCATCGATCTTCCCGGACATTCCGGCGCTCTCCCTTTCAAGCTCCTTGCTCTTCTCGTATTTTGATTTTATTTCGGAGAGATCCGATGAAAGCCTCTTCAGCTCCGACTCCTTTTCCCTTGCCAGCCTTGAGAGCTCCTTCTGCTCCTCCGAGAGCGCGCCCTTTTCCGCTGCCAGCCTCTCGAGCTGGACCTTCAGCCCCTTCATGTCCGATTGCGCGAGGATCTTCTCGTCTTCCGAGACTATGTACTTCATGCTGTTGATGAGCGATACCGAATTTTCCTCGGCCTTGGCGAAGCTGTCAAGCCCGAGCATCTGGTCTATCTGCCTCTTCCTGTCCCCCTTGGTGAGCTCAAGGAAATAGTCTATCCCGTTCTGCTCTGCGTATATCGCCCTGGAGAATGTGTCGTAATCGGTCTTTATTATGCCCTCCACTTCCTCGTTTACCCTGCCTGGCTGGGTTTGCAGGTACTCGCTGTTCTTCTCAAGCCTTGCGGACGTGCTGCCTCCGCGCTTTATCTTCCTCGTTACGGAGTACTCGTCATTCCCTATCGTGAAGGTTATCCTCACTTCCGCATTCTCCTCGATTGACGGCCTGTCCGATATGAGGTTGTCTATGGTAGTCCTCTTGTGGTTAAGGGACGGGAATGTCCCGAAGAGACCGAATGATATTCCGTCTATCACTGAGCTTTTCCCGGCGCCCATGACCCCCACGAGCACATTGACCCCTTTCTGGAAGTTCATGTGCGTGCGCTTGTGCGTTTTCCAGTTGACAAGTTCTATCGACTTTATCATTGCTTCACTAGCGTTTCAGGGCTGCGCAAATAAGCCAAACACGCAGCGGATTCATAGCAATCCGTGATGGTAAAATCTGTGCATGTTGTCCATTGCAGCTTCCTTTATTGCGGGAATCTCGCTCTTTGATTCCACGATCTCGTCCAGCAGCTTTATCGGCGTGGCGTCGCTGCATGCGATCTTCGCCCTGACTTCCGAGCTTGAATTCAGGTACAGTTCCCGAAGCTCTTTGTAAGGCGAGGATATTGCTTCAGACAGCTGCCTGTCCCTCCTGAGGAGATCCGGATACGGATTTATGCTCTCGCTCTCCTTTCCGTTATGCCTCGTTACAGTGTTCATGTTGCTTATCATTCAACCACCCAGCATCATAGCAGCCCTTCCTCCATTACCTCTATTTCCCCGACGCCCTTGACTGCCCTCAGCTTTTCCTCTATCTTTGACGAGCTGGTCTCGGAATCGTCGAACTTGAACATCGCCTTGACGACCTTTATCCCGAACGCCACGTCATCGATTTGCATGCCTGCAGGGCTAGTATCCCTTTTAACCGCGTCGGCCAGCGCCTCGGCTGAAACCCCCTCCTTGGGGTAGACCTTGAACAGCACCGCTACCTTCGACATCACGGTCCCTCAAATCCGCAAACCTCACACCTGTAGAGGTTCGTTATCTCCCTGCAGTGCTCGTCCCTTATTATGTTGCCCTTCCCACAGTTGGGGCATTTGAATTCCGTGTATTCGTGCGTGAGGTGCCCGCATGAGCTGCACCTCTTTCCTGGCAATATTCCCATTGTATCACTTCCTTGCTCTTGTCCGCCTTCTGCGGGCCCCTTGTGCCCTTTCAGGCCTTATCTTTCTCATTATCATTATTATCAGCGCCGTATTTATCATGAGCAGTATTATGACTACGATTATGAGCGAGTATATCAGCTCCTGGCTGTAGTTTATGTAGCTGATCATGCTCTCGTTGATGCCCTGCTGCGGCGGCCCCTGCGTAACCAGCAGGTTGCTTGTTATCGTATTGGTGTCGTTGCTTATCTGCTGCGCTAGCAGCGCAGCGGAATAGCCGGATACAGCATAGGCCTTGCCTGTTGTGGAGTTTGAGGACGCCTGCGACTCCGCCACGTAGAACTGCGCCTCCTTTGCGAACTCCGTCGCCCAGACGCCGTTCGTGGAGTTGAGCGCTATGGACATGGTGAGGTTGTCGAGCTGCGCTGTTGAGAGCGATGAGTTGGATGATGCCGTCGCTATGGAATAGGCATAGTCAGCGTCAAGTATGGCAAGCGGGTAGTTTGACTGCGCATATGCCTGCTGCGCCGTAGCTAGGTATATGCTTGAGCCGAATGGAAGCGCCCTGCTTATCCTCGAGTATGCGATGGACCTCAGCGCCTCTGATGGAGCTACATACGTGCCCTGCTGCGCCGACTCGTTGTATACAAGGCTAGCAGCTGTGCACCAGCCGTTAGCCTGCGCGCCGAGGTAAAGCTCGTCCAGTATCTCATCGGATTCTATCTGCGATGAGTTGTAGCTTTGCAGCACCTGGTTTATGGTGTAGTTGCCCCATGCCTGCCTCAACTCTGCGTTTATCACGTAGTTGTAGTTCCTTGTGGTGAGGGGTGGCGGCGAAAGCGAGGAGCATGAGCCGTTTATCTTGTTGAGCAGCGAGAGCGCGCTCCCCCTGCTTGATGGATAGCCGTTGAAGTAGAATACGTTCACGTAGTCAAGGAACGCGAAGTCCGCTGATGTGTAGAGGTAGCCCTTCCTCGAGAGCGCGATGCTCTGGTTTAGCACCATCCCGAACTGCCTGCTTACGTTGGAGAAGTTGCTGTTGGAATTCAGGCTGTTTATCTCTCCCCTTGTAAGGTTGAACGTCGCGTTGAGCAGTTTCCTGAATATCGTGGTGTTGCAGGACGAGGTGCAGTTTATTGAGGCGTTGGGTACCGATTGGAGGTTGTAATTCCTGTAGAAGTTGTATGAGGTCTCGTTGGCTGCCCCGCTTATGCTGCCGTTGAATGCGAAATGCGCGGCCTGGGAGACGTTTGCGACTTGTACCAGAGGTATGCCGTAATTCGTCTGCACCAGCAGGTACAGCTCGTTCTCGGGATCGTTTTTCGGCACCTTCGGCACCAGCACCAAGCGCATGCTTGCGACCTTGGCCGCGCCGACCTTGTCGTACACTCCGCCTATCTCGCCTATGCTGCCGTTGCTCGCTATTGTTCCGGTCATCGTGAAGTCGCTCCTGAGCTGCCTGTTGTTGAATGCTGATACGGCGAGCAGCGCCATAGCCGCGCCTGCGCTCGGACCTGAGACGTTGTCCCCTGCGTCCTCTATCGTATAGGTGAAGTTGTAATTTGAGAAATTGTGGCCGGTGTAGTTGGAGGCGTAAATCGCGGCTGTGTATGCCGATTGTATCGTAGACGCGGCCACGTCTGCAGGGCCTAGTATCCTGACGCTCCCGTTGCCGTTTGTCACGACAACGCTTATGTTGGTAAGGCTGCCGGTGTTGTTGGCGAGTATCACTGCAGGCGCCCTTATGGACGCGGTTCCGACAACTGCGGCCGCTGCCTGGGAGAGCAAAAATCCCATCATTACAGCTACCATTATGTATTTCATCATCTGATCAGCGAATTAGCACTATAGATAAGGATTTAAGGTATAAAAACTTATCCGATTTGCAGGATATTTGCATTGTATACGTCTACAATGACGCTCATCACTTGAGGTTCTCGTATTTGGTTGCCTTGGGCCACAGGGTGCTGAATTTTGATTCGGCCTCGTGGTGGTTTATGCCAACGATGTGCTCGCTCTTCTTGTTTATGATGTTTATCGGGGGTATCTTGTAGGCTATGCTGTCGTCTAGTATGAGCCTCTCGTGCTGCTTCGCGGCCTCTGTCTGCTCCAGCACGCGCAGCTCGAAATCCACCCTCTTGTTTGAGAGCTCGTTCTTGAAATCGGTATAGGATTTCCCGAACTCCGCGCCAAGCCGCATCGAGCTGGTGAGGACCTGTATGCTCGTATACCTGTCCGCATGCCTTTCTATGAGCTGCATCAGGTTGTCCAGCGAATTCACGTCGAAATGCATGTCCAGTATCTTTATCGTGCCGTTCAGGCGACCCATGAGCCTTGTAGAGAGCATGCGCATGTTCGAGTAGGGCCTTTCCGGGTTTATGACTATAGTAGGCGCAATCCTCTTCTGCTGCGGAGATTGCCTGTAGTTGGAGCTGTAGAGCGAATACGAGCCGCCAGCAAGCGCCAGTGCGCCTGCCACGTACGCTATCGGAAAGGTGGAGAGCACGCTGCCGAAGCTGAAATCCAGCTCCAGTATCCCCACGAGTATCAGGTATATTATTGAGGATATTATCAGCATAGTAGCGGTCAGCTTGGAGTACTGCCTAGAGAACAGCCACAGCGTGCCTATCGCGAATATAAGCACGGCGAAGGGCAGCAGCACGTATGTAAGGTTTAGCGCAAGCGCAAGCGTTGTTGTCTGAGATATGGAGCCTATAAGGGCCTCGGCAGCGGTATGGTTCGTGATGTTGTATGCTGTTATGGTCCTTGATATGCCAGAGTATACGCCTATGGAATATGAGAGTCTCTGCATGTAGTAGAACGAATATAGCAGGGCTATGAATCCCCCAATGATCACTATCGCCTGGCTCAAGCCCAGCCTGTTCTCCCTGGCCATTCATCCACGGTATATAATTGCAAACGCACGCTTAATAATTTTGTTCATAGGTGCACCAACAGCAGGTACACCAGCAATGAAACGGATATGCCGAGGAGCAGCGGGGGTATTGCGGGAAGCGCCCTCTTGTATTTCCTTAATATCAGCATTGTTGCGATGAGGCCGAATACCGCGCCGATGGCAACCACGAAGCTGAGCACGAAATTGAGGTTAATCTTGTATGCGGCTATGGCGAGCATGAGGGGCATTGCAAGGTCGCCTGTGCCTAGCGCCGTCCTGGCCATGAACGGGACCATGCCCTTCTCAGAAAGGCTCTTTGTCATAGTGTTGCCCTGGCCTTTGGCCTCTTTTTTCGTGTCCTCGTATTCCTTCCTCTGGGACCTGCTGAGCTGAGCCACAGGGAAGGCCTCCACTTCGTTAACCATTATGAGGAACGACAGGTTCTTCTCAACCGCAAGGTTCCCCAGCGCTATCATGTGCTTGGTTATGAAAACCGCTATGAAATCGTAGGCTGCGAGTATCACCATGAACACCATAGCCGCCACGAAGCTGAAGCTGAGGCCGAGCACCAGTCCCACGCCTATGCTTGCTATCATGGCAGTAAGGTTCCTGAGGCGCGGCATCCTGTATTTTGCGAAGACCAGGACGAACGCAAGGACTGCAGCAATTGCCAACGATACGACGGATCCGTTGCCGTAAAGGTTGGAGAAGGCGGCGCCCTGCAGCGCCGATATTGATACAAGGAAGACTATGAAGGACGCAACGAACACCACCGCTCCCTCAAGAAGAAGGAATAGCTTGTCGCCCTTGTATATCTTGAATATGATTATCAGCACAACTGAGAATACAACTATATATGCGATGTAGAACAGCGCGTTAAGTGAGGATGACACTGTCTGGACCCCCTGCACCTGCACGTATGACGTGCCCGTAAATACTTGCGTAGCGAGAAGCAGGCCGGTGAACTGGACGAGCATGAACATCGCCACTATCTGGATAAGCTGCCTGTATTCAACAACGCGCAACGCCATTCCACCAACTATTTACAATGTATAGATATGTCTGCATCTATACTTTATTAAGCGTTGAGTTGCCGCGGGTAACACCGCGGGTCAAAAGCAATCCAAAAAAAGAAAAGAAGAGGAAACTAGTTCCCCTTTTCTAGCTCCTTTATCCTCTCGGAAACGCCCTTTGCCTCATTTTCCAGCGATTCCTTGTATTCCTTGAGGAGCTCTATGCGTTCCTCCTTCGTGAGGAACCCCCTGAACCCGTACCCGTATCCGCATTGTCCATGCATTTCATACACCATATATCGGATGTCCGATATATGATGATATATAGGAAACGAATAAATATTTAAATATATATGATGTCCTATGTTTATTGCAGGGATACTCATGCACGATTATGGATGCGACATGCGCGGGCTTCTATCCTTCCAGATACTGTTCCTGCTCTCCAAAAGGCCGATGCACGGGGAGGAGATAGCCCAGGAGATAAAAAGGAGGAGGGGGGAGAAGCCCAAGGCTGGTACCATATACCCGGCATTGAAGGAGCTGAGCTCCAAGGGGCTGATACATGGAAGGAAGGAGGGCAAGACAGTGGTATACTCGATAACAGCTGATGGGAGGGAGTCGCTGAGGCGCGCTATGAGGTACTTCCTGCGTTCTTTCGGCGACATGCTGATAGGCAGGAGTAAATAGTCTATCCCTAGACTTTGGATGGCTGGTACACGTTGCCGTTCTGGTCGACGAATATAGTATATGTTGAGCCTATGAAGCTGTTGTTTGCGGATGTGCCGTTGAGCCAGATGGAAACCGTGTATTCACCTGGGCCGTTGTCCTTGATGAGCTTGTTCATGTTGAACGAAACCAGGAAATCGTTGCCCTTTATGTAATACGTATCCGCAACTATTGTTGTAAGCGAGGGATAGTAGTCAACCGGGCTGCTTACTATTCCAGCAACAGGCTGCCCGTATCCGTATTCGGACGTCTGATCCAGCTGGGACTGCGACATGTTGAGCAGCGGCTGGTCGTAGCTCACCTCTATCGTTGAGAGCGAGTACCCGGGGGTTATCCCGCCTTCAAACACCATCTGGTCGTTGTTGTTGATTGACGGGGTGCTGTTGAGCCACGTTATGTAGTTGTTTATGAAGTCCTCCACGAAATAAACAGTTGTGCTGTTGTATGCTATCCCTATCGACACCTGGTTGTGGTTGGGATCGAGTATGTTGTCCCTGTGGCCGTTGTTGCAGCAGGCAGAATCGTTGTACACCATATTGTACTCCATCTGCGACAATGAGGATGTCACGTTTAGGTTCCCGTAGCTTGTGCACAGCGTTCCAAGGCAGGCCTTTACCCCTGACTTCGTATATGCGACGTTCTCCTGCACGGAGCCCAGGCCGCCTACAAGCGTATAGCGCATGTATGGCTTCATGCCGTATATGTCCCAATGGCTGAAGTACCCGTACCGCAGCATGCTGGCAGCGTGCTGCTGCGCTGAAGATATGGGAGAGAGGGTCACGTTCTTGAGCCCGTGCGAGGACCTGTCCTTGTTTATGAGCTCAAGGGCGTAGTTCACGGCTGGCCCGGAACTTACAGTATGGTTTGACTGGTTTGTGCTTACGTTAGGAAAGCTGTAGTTGGAGCCGAGGTGCGCGTTGGATATCAGCGATCCTGCAAGGTGTATCGCGGCAATTATCTTGGGATAAAATACGACCACGAGCAGCACGATCACTATCAGCAGCAATATTCCTGTAATTACTCCCATGTATTCCACTAGTTGCGAATTTCAAAATCTATATGCAATGATAAGCATATTTACATATTCTTTTTATTAGGTTTTGCTTAATGGCTCGGAAACGCGAATCCCTGTATGGAACGCTGGAGGTGGGAATCGAACCCACAGAAGCCATTTCTAGCTAAACAGCTTAGCAGGCTGCCGCCCTACCACTAGGCGACTCCAGCATCGTTGTATTATTGATTAAGAAGACTTTTAACTCATTAGGAAAGGCGCAACTGCTTTCATCCTTTTTCTTCAGCTCGCAGGAGTTGGGCGCATGCATTGCCGTTTCCGCCAGGGAAATATATCGTGCTTTTTACCATATCGCAAGGCTCAGTGGCAAAATCGATATGAATATATGTTATGTTTCCGTCGCTGGCTGCCTTGACCGTCAAGTGCGGCGGATTTTTACCGGATGTCACGTATATCTTCCTGTTGGGCGGCAGGCTGATCCAGTCCCCGCCGGTTATTTTGGCTAGGTCGCCGTTTTCATCGATTGTGCAGTGCCCTGATATCCCGTTTTTCAGGCCGCCTGCCAGCCAGTAGCCCGTGCCTTTCAGCCTTTCCGCCTGAGCGCAATCCTGCTTGAGCAGGTTGAGTATTTCGAGCGGCTCGAATATCCTTCCGTCAGCCCTGCATAATGCGCGGTTGTTCGCGGAAATTTCGATAATGCCAACTTTCGGATCGTTTTGCATGGAATCAGCCTTGGTACCAGGCTTGCTACCAATCGATAATGCGCTAGGCATCTTACCACACCATTTTTCTGAATCGGCCAATATAAATATCTTCGCTTCCCGTCAGTGGCAGAAAGCTGGCTCTGCATTACCTGCACGAGGCAAGTTTGCTGCACCTCGGCTCAATCCTGTATCTTAAGAGCATAGCCTAAATATGCTTAAGGTTGCTCCTTCCGGCCTGGCCTGGTTCACATACCAGGCTATCACCTAAGGCAAAATCTCAACGCCTTGGTGCAGGCTTGCAGCGCACCGGTAGCACTCGGCCAGCATTGGCCCGCCCAAAAGGGATTTGCGGATGGGAAACCCTTAGCTTCCCGCCTTATCTGCCAATGATAAATGAATTGCCACATATTAAATTGTTTCTCTAGAGCAGCTTTATGCCGCTAAACGCGGTTTTGCGGCCTTGCCGCCAGAGTGATAACTTTAAATACTTAACGAGAACTTATTAGAATAGGCTAAATAGGTGCAAGATATGGCTAAGAGTCAAAAAACAAGTCAGAGGAACAGGACCAATCCCGTTCTATACATTTTGGCAGGAATAGGGGCTATAGTAGTGATAGCTTTGGCATTGAGCTTGGTTTCGGAAACCGCAAAGCTTATCGTAATATCAAGCGTTAGTCAGCTCAGCGGGGCCGAGTCGCTGGCTGCAGCAGTCATAGGAGGGGTTGTATCGCTTGAGTTCCTCGTTGCGGTCATAGTGATTTTCGCGCTGGTAATAATCGCGGTCAGGCAGCTTCGCAAGTCCTGAGATACCAGCATGTTTCCCGTATGCGCCGATTGCCTTTTTACGGGCGCATAGCGGCAGTTCTGCTTATTTTTTCCCTTGAGCCTGCGTTTTTTGCCCGACAGATAGAGTTAAAAGCATTAATTGCGCTAAAATAATGAAGAAGTTGCAATGTATTTTCTACTTGCTGATTCTTACTGGTGTAACGATTGAGCGAAGAGGAATATAGGAAATTGCTTGACAGCGCCTTTGCGAGGCTTCCCGAGCTTACGGCAGACAGGGCGGACTTCGTGATACCGAAGCCTGACGTGCTTGCAGAGGGCACAAAGACGATAATAAGGAACATAGCAGCGATAGCTGATATGGCAAGGAGGGACCCGGCAGATATCGCGAGATACATAAGCAAGGAGTTTTCCGTGCCGGTGAACATAGAGGAGCAGAGGCTCATAATAAACGGGAGGTTCCCGGCCGATGACATATCAAGGAGGATAAACAAGTACTTCGAGATATACGTCATATGCAAGGAGTGCAAGAAGCCAGACACGCACCTCGAGCAGGCGGAGAAGGGAATGTACCTTATATGCGAGGCATGCGGTGCCAGGTACTGGGTTAAGAATTATTAGGTGTTTGAATAAGGAGAAAAGGAGGATATGACCAAAGGAGGGGCACGCCGATAGAGAGCGCCCTCAAGCTGCCGAAGCCCGGAGAGGTAATAGGAAAGGTGGCAAGGATTGCCGGAGCCACCAAGTTCTTCGTGAAATGCATAGATGACAAGGAGAGGCTGTGCGTCATACCGGGAAGGCTCAGGAGGGCTTTCTGGATAAAGACCGGCGACATAGTTATAGTAAAGCCATGGATAGTCCAGACTGACGAGAGAGGAGACATAGTCTGGAGATACAGCATGCTGGACATAAACAGGCTGAAGGAAAAGAACGTGCTGAAGGATCTGTGATTTATTCAGCTTTTTTACCTTTACTTATTCTGCCTTTTCGGGTTGAGCACTGAATTTGCCATATACGCAGCTGCTCCAAGTACCACAAACAGCCCGAATCCGGCTATTGCCACCTTTTCAAGCCCAGCTACGTTTTGCGGCGAGAATATGTTTGCAGACGTCGGCATGCTCGGTGCCATGGATTGCGGCCTTGCGTTAATCGCCGCGCTCTTCGCGCTGTACGAGGCGTTTCTGGTTGGATTGAAGTAGGTTTCGCTCGGGGCTGTCCTTAGCATGCCCGAGGGATCAGAATGATATGTAACTGCCGTAGGATTTGTCCTGAGGAGCCTTGCGTTTGCCCTCCTGAAACCCACTGCATGTGCGAATGCCATTAGTATCACTGTAAGTATATGCGAATCTAAAGTATTTATAGTTTCCCGTTTTTGCAGGTACTTCAAGGAAAGGTATGCCCATTCCGATACAAGGTTTTCATTTCCTCAGCTGTCCAGGGGATGGCGGATTATAGGGAGGCTGCTGCCCTCCGCCCTGCCTTTTCCTTGCCTCCTGCTCCTCCTTTTCCTCCTTCCTCTTTCTCATTATGAAGAATATCAGCAGTATCAGTATTATGATTATGAGGATGGCTATGATTATCGATGCCGCTACAGTGGTGCTGCTCGTTATGCTGCTTATGAACGGTATGAAGATCGTAGTCCTTAGCGTGGTGGTCCTTACGGTGGATATCGAGGTTGACGTGTTCGTCTGGTTCACCGGAGGTATCGTGGTGGTTACCGGGCACTGCGTTGCCGAGAAGTTGAGCCTTATCGTCTGTATTATCGGCAGGTATGATATGTTGACAAGCTCGACGTAGAAGTAGGGCCCTACGTTGTCTAGAAGCGTCTTGTTGTTTAGGTAGAGGGCGTACTGCCTGTTGTTTATCGTGATACCAGCATATATTGGCGTTATGTAGTTTTCCGTAACGTTTATCTGGGTCTTGCAGAGGTTGACGCTGAATGTTGCATACTGCGTTATGTTCGTTGCAGTGCAGTATAGGCCTCCGTTCTGCCTGCATTCCACCGATGGCGCATAGCCTCCTCCGCCGCCTCCTGCTCCGCCGCCACCGCCCGTGCCGCCTCCTCCTCCGCCTCCGCCGGATATTGTCGTGGTGGATACCGTTGACGTGACGCAGTTAATCCCAGGTATGCATATCGTCGTAGTGGAGCTTGTGGACATGGATGACGTGGACGGGGCGCATACGAACCCTATCGGGCAGATTGTCGAGGTTGTTGTAGTGCCTGTAGTTGTCGATGAGGCTGTCGTTGAGGAGAGCAGCGTGGACGTGGAGGACTTCTGGGTCGAGGTTATGATGGTGCTCGTGGTGTTGGCGGTTGTAGTGCTTGTTGTGGGCTTAATCGTGGTTGAGGATGTGGTTGTGTTCAGGGTTGTGCTGGTCGATGAGGTGGATCCGTGCGCAGGGGATGTTACTATTGCAGGGGTTGAGTTGTCGGAAATCGAGTTCTGCGGGTCGGCGCTGTCTATGACCTCTACCTTGTAGGTGTAGTTGCCAGTCGGCGTAGCCGTGGTCGAGAAGCAGTACAGGCTCTCGCCAGGTATTACAGGCCCTGCGGTTGCAAGGCACTCGACTACCGATGCTGGAGTATAGACCTTGCTGCCGTTGTAGGCCACGAGCCACAGGTAGGTGTACGGAGGCGTTCCGTTCAACGGGCTCGGCATTGTATCCGTTGCTATGAGCAGCTGCTGGCCCTGGATTATCGGCGAGTTGACGACTGTCGGCGTTGGTATGGGCACCAGGTGCGGGTTGACTTTTACGACAACGTAGCCTGATGTTGCCGTAAGTCCCTTTGCGTCCGTTGCCTTTATCTCGAAGTAGTATACTCCTGGCGGGGTTGATGTGTAGTTGGTTATGAAGCTGCAGTTTAGCGTTGTCGAAACCTTGCCGCATGTTGCGTTTGCGTTGGCTGTGGTGTATGTCCCTATCGGGTTGTTCACGCTGACTAGCCACTGGTAGGTGTATGGAGGCGTTCCGCCGCTTGCGCCTGCGTCGCTGATGTATGAGGGCTCGCCCTGGTCTATCAGCGTATTCACTGCGGTAGGATCTGCCACTGACAGCTGGCATGTGACTCCTGAGCAGATGGAGGTTGTCGGGGTTGACGAAGTGGTAAGCATTATGGACGATGTCGAGGATGTGGATGGGGTGCAGGTGAATCCTATCGGGCATACGGTTGTGGTTGTTGGTGCTATGGTGCTCGTGGATGTGGATGTGGACGTAGTTGATGGCACGCATGTTATGCCTGACGGGCAGATCGTGGTTGTTGTCGGGGCTATGGTGCTCGTGGATGTTGTGGTTGATGTGGATGATGGCGTGCAGGTGAATCCTGACGGGCAGATTGTGGTTGTCGGGGCTGATGTTGAAGACACCGTTGAGGATGATGTGGATGTCGTGGACGGGTTGCAGTTAATGCCTGTCGGGCAGATTGTCGTGGTTGTTGGTATTATGGTGCTCGTGGATGTGGATGTGGTTGAGTTGCATGTGCTGCCTGAAGGACATATGGTGGTTGTTGTGTAGGACGTGGAACTCGTCGTTGTGGACGTTGATGCTGTTGACGGGTTGCAGGTGAATCCTATCGGGCAGATGGATGTTGTCGGTATTGTCGTTGATGAGCTTGAGGATATTGACGTGGTTGTTGAAGACGTGCATGATATGCCAGGAGTGCAGATGGTCGTGGATGGTGATGAGGTTGTTGATGATGAAGTGGAAGTTGATGTCGTTGACGGCGGGCATGTGAATCCTATCGGGCAGATCGTAGTGGTTGTGTAGGAGGTGGTACCCTGTGGTATGGTGGTGGTTATGGACGTGGTTGATGCGGTCGTGGAGACTGACGTAGTAGTTGTCAGCGACGTGGAGGTGGTTGTAGGCACTGTTGTCAGTGCGGTTGTGGATGTTGAGGTGGTTGTCGCGTTGCATATGGTTCCGAACGGAC